>JBIIUD010000026.1:0-10522 GCA_044340175.1 Verrucomicrobiaceae bacterium | reverse complement strand
ATTGAAAACATGCCTTCGTAAGCACCTACGCCCTAAATCGCAGTTGATCCGGACACTGAGTCTTCTTGAACCTTACCTTTACTTTCACCCCAGTGCTACCGGGGTGGTTCGCGTTTCCACCAGCACACTGCAATGATCGCTAACGATATCAGGATACCCTCGAATCCGAACGCTTTTGGATGCGACTATAGGCGGGGTGCCCAGCCGGCTTGGTGTCGACATAAGTTGCTCGGAGACGATGCGGGAGGAGCGGTTTCAATAGGGGAGCGCCTGCATACAGCAGATGCTCCGGCATACGGGTCACCGGCGTCCCGATTCGATGTGTCTTGCGAGTCTCGCTCTCAACCTAATCAGTCGTTCTTCGGAAATAATCCCAAGCTCACCAAGGACAGCCGCAGCGGGAATCGTTGCCACAAGTCCCAACCGAATCAGTGAGGGAACCTTTAATCCACTCCCTGAAAAATCATGGTCTGTGACATCAATGATTTCGTCAAATCCAACGCACTCGTGATGAAGAATCGAACTGAGCGCGCACACCAAGCAATCAGAAAAAGGTGGCATCCGGCATAGCACCAGCACGGGACGCGTTTTCAATTGTCCATCAGCCTGCTGAATCCGCGCCAAAACAATCTGACCAGCCTTCATCGCTTAATGTCATCGACGGAATACTCAACTTCATCGGGACTATAAGCCAAGGCGAGGCCACTTGCTGCTAAACGAAGAAAATCTTGACGATCCTTGTCCGAGTCGTCAAGGACGGTAACGATCACACGAGCGTTTGGTTGAAGGACGACATTTTCGTCCAACAAAACATGTGACCCATCAAAGTGGCCTGGGATGCTCAACAGAGGCATGCCCCATTTTCAGCCAGCCAATGTCACAGGTCAACCCCTGCTTGCATCCCGAGCGGGTGGAAAATGAAATCTCATCCATCGGTCCAAAACTCCAGATCAAAAGCCACCACCTCAAACGGAAACTCCGGTTCCAGGCGCACGGGCGGCTCAACCTCGTCCAATTCCTGTGCGGCCAACCGGGCTACCTTATCCAATCCATAGCTGTCCTCGCTCATGTGCTCCAGAACCTCCCCTCCAGTGTGTTGCGATTGAGAAACTCCGCGATGGCCGCGTTCTGGTCGTTGATCACCGCCAGAATCCGGTTGCCGATGCTGTCCAGGAGACCTGCAGCCAACCCAGTGTTCAGCACCAGGTTCTCGCGCTTGAGCGCCGGTTCCAATACGCTGCTCGCATGGTTGAGATTCCAGAACAGACGATTGCGCACGTAGGCCGTCCAAGTGCCATCCGGCTGACTACCAGGGGCCGTTCCAGGCGGCGAAACCCAATACACCGTGGCCAGATGCCACGCGTCGAAGGTGTTGTCCGTCCAATCTCCCCGCAGTCGATCTTGAGTCGGAGTCGAACCGACCTCCTCCCATCGAGGCATCGCACGGATGTAGGCCCGCTCCCGCATGTTAGACGGCATCTTGTAGATAACGCTGAACTGGGCGTTGGTTCCATCAAACCCAGCCCCCATCTCCCACTGCGTGCTCGTGGCGAAGCGATCCTTGTAGAGCACCAACTCCGTGGCCCGAAGCAGTCGGGCTTCTGTAAGCGCCTTCAGTTCGCCACCGATTCGTTGCACAACTCCCAGGTCGGTGATCTGTGAGCTAAGGTTCGGGGGTTGGCCCACACCGAGTGCCGTGAAGAACTCAGGCACCGCTTCAAAGCTGACCGTCAAAGTGCCATCATCACCCGTCGAAGTGGCTCCAGGATCTGCATACGTTCCAATGGCTCGCCAAGCCGTAAGCGGCAGTTGCGGTTCCTCGGTCAGCCAGCAATCCACTGCGGCATTGGCATCTCGCCTCTGGTCAATCAAGCGCTGCTTGGTTTCGTCAGGAGCATCGCGGTAAGGCAGGCTGATCGTCGCATCCAGGCCATTGACGAATCCCGGCTCAATGCGCGTCGTCCACTGCTGCCGATCCACGTCCCAAGTCGGAGTCAATTCCCACGGATGCCGCCAAGTCCCAGAACGCATCACTGTGCTGCCAAGGATTTGGTTGCGTGCCAGGAAATCAACGACCTGATTCCAGCCGGTGGCAGGGATTGCGTTCATGCTGGCCAGAAAAGGTGTCGTGACGGCTTGCCAGCCTGCGCTTTGATGAAGCGGTGCTGCAGGTTGAAGTGGGTGATCTGGTGAGCACGACGGATCGTGGTGCGGTCAGGATTCCAGATGAGCATCGCCAGCGGATGTCTTCCCAATTCACGCGACTCGGGCTCTCTGGAATGAGTGATGATCACAGCCTTTGGGTTTTCGGGATCAATCGCACCGGTCTTGTTATCCACCTGTACATCAAGGCAGATCCAGGAACGCAGGTCACGGTTGGGACCGCCAAGCAATTTGAGCATTGGGGTCGGCTCCTCGTCGAGCCGTTTCCCCGATATCGTCGGCACTAGGTTGTTGAGCGTTCCCAGCAACACAGTCGCCTCGGTGGCGCTTACCATGACCTTGAACGGGTGGTCCCAGGGCGTGCTGTGTTGCTCGGCCACGATGAACGTGCCGTTGGGTGTCCGGGTAAGCCGCACGCCTCGACCGGCGAAAAGGCGAAACTGCTTCGCCCATTCCAGCAGCTTGTTCCAAGCTGGCAGCACTGGGTCGCCCTTTCGAACATGGAGATCACGCAGGTTCATCGTTCGATAAGTCCATAGATGGCTTCCGGCCAAAGTTGCCCCGGCTTACTGAGCATCCATTCCTCGGAGATTTCATAGACGTTGCCGCGCTTACCCACTTTGGGTGGCATGACGAGCCAGTTGCGACCGGGTGGCGTCGGAAACCCTTCGGGCAGACTGCTGCGCGTTGTGCCCACCCGATTGAGCAGGTCGTTGGGAATGGTCCGCCTCAGGTAGGTATGCCGAAAGACAGCGTTGAGCACCAGGTAAGTGGTAACACCAAACATCGGGTTCTTGTCACCTGTCCCCGTGCGCCTGCCATTCAAACCGCCACTTCCGGAGGATCCTCCAGGGAGCTTCTCTGGAAAGCTGATTCGGCCATCGCTGTTCAGGTTACCGCCGTATTGCCGCTTGATCTGGTCAATGGACGGATGGCTCTCGATGGGCTCCTCACGAAAGCTGGAGTCGAACTCGAAACTGTCGGCTTGGCCTTCCGCATCCTCGATGCCCTGAAAGTTGATCGTGACCTGGTAGGACCCGTCATCGAGCTGGCTGATGGTGCGTCCTACCTCGGGCAGACCGAAGGGGAAGGTGCCACCAATCGAAAGCGTTTCAGAGAGCGTTCCGCAGTTCCACGGGATGGCCATGGAGATCAGCCCACGCTCATCGCGGCTACCGGATAGGCCCAGCATCTGGAAAGGGTTGCTCATGCAAACCGGGCCACGGTGTCGAATGGCATCACTGGCGCGGCAACTACCGCCCGCTGCGGGGGCGGCTTCTCCAGGTTGCGGTTCATCTCGCCCAACTTCCGATCGATTGAATCAAGCTTGGCCGTCTGCTTCTTGCTCTCATCCAAGATCAGTTCATTAGCCGATCGGCCCATGATCAGATTGACCGCGGAAGCAAACAGCCCCGGCGCCACACGGGTCTTGCCGGCCTCGGCATTCACAGGCCCGCCCACCCCAGGCACGGCAGCCGCCTTCGGTTTCGCTGCGGCCTGCACCTGGCTGCTCTGAACCCGCTCACGTACTCGTCGTGCTGCATCTTCGAGTCTGCCCAGTTCCTCAGAGGTGTCGAAGATCGTAGCAGCCCGGCTAAAGTTGTCCTGAAACGCTCCGGCCACGTTCTCGAAGGTTTCGGCGATGCGTTGCTGAACTCGGTCAACTACAGGCGCGAGAGCATCTGAACCTGCCGCATAGTTGGACTCCGCCTGGCTGCGCGCCTCCTGGGCCACATCTCGGAAAAACTGGTCGGCATCGCCCAGCAAAGCCGAAACTCCTGGAATGGTTTTGAGGTTCTCTACCGCCTGGGCGATGAACTCCAGCATGGCCGCCCCAAAACTGCGTGCCAATCCCAGGAGGACGTTACCGAGTCCCTTCCAAAACTCCGCCGTGGTGAGGATGGAGAACAGTAAGATGACGCTCTTCACCTGCTCGACAAGCATCTGCACAGCGGCAAAGAACGATCCCACGAGGCTCTTGTAGAGCAGATTCACCGCTTCCTTGAACGCCAGGGTCAGTGAGTCTAGCGCGAGCTTGCCCACCTCCGCTCCGGTGAATTCCTGGAAGATAGCTACCACCGCCTTCATGCCTGCCGACACCGCCGCGCCAACCCTCGCTGCCGCTTCCTTGAGTAGACCCACCTTTTCAATAGCCGCATCGAGCATGGGCCGCAGAGCATCGTTGATGGGTTGGCCAAAGGAGAGCAACACCTCTCCCACATTGTCCTTCAGTGTGGACCACAACCCACCCACGGTGCGACTCTGCAGGGCCATCATGCCGCCAAACTTGCCGCCCTCTGATGTCAGACTGATAAACGCCTGCTCGAGATTGGCGAAGCCAATGCGTCCATCGCTTGCCATCTGCTTGACCTCGGCATCTGTTACCCCAAGTTGCCGGGCGAACTCCTGAATGATCGGGATGCCCCGGCCAGTGAGCTGGTTGATGTCCTCCGCGAACAACCGCCCCTGAACCCGTGCCTTGCCGTAGATCTCGGCGATCTCGCCAATCGGTGCCTGAATGCCGCTGGAGACGTCCCCGATGCGACGGAGGGTTTCGGTAACGGAATCCGCGCCCTCCCCGAAGGCGATTAGCTTCTTGCCCGCCTCGGCCAATTCGGGGAACTCGAACGGCGTTTCGGCCCCCAGGCGACGCAGGGATTCGATGGTTTCCTTGGCCTTCGTCGAATCGCCCACCAACACGTCGAAGCTCACCTGCAGTTGCTCATCGCTGACGGCCCGTTCAATCGCTCCCGACATCACCTTGCCCAGACCGGCAGCGGCCAGGGCACCGGCAACCATCGCGCCCACCCCAGCCGCAGCTTTGCCCACGCCAGCGAAGAGGGTCTGACCCAACCCAGCACCTTGCTGCTGAGCCTGACCACGAAAGCCCTTCAACGAGTTCTGAGCCTGCTTGAGGGCAGACTGGAACTTGGAGATTTCCAGGGCGAGTTCGGCGGTAATGGAAGCCATGACAGGTTACTTGAAGCCGGCCTTCTGTGCGCTCTTGGCCATGAAGTGGCGCAGTTGCCGATTGATCTTGTTGCGTTGCATGTGCAAGGCCTGCTGCAGGCGGCGACGTAGCTTCGACATTTCTGAGGCATAGGGCACCGCGTTGGTGGCTCGGATGCGAATGTCCTTGTCGGTCACGTTCACTTCCATCTGGCCTGGACCCGAATGGCGCCAGATCCACGCTGGCGGCTTGAGTCCCAGCTTAGCTGCCGCAACGTTCCACCCTGAGGCCAGAAACCCGACCCGCTGCTGCTTGGCCTTGATGTAAGCTTTCAATTTGTCAGCGGGCACAGTGATGCGGGTATCTGAGCGGTGAACCACCCTGCCCCGGATGCGTTTCGACTCAACGAGGGATGCGATGTCGTGCTGCTGAGCACGCTCTGGTTTCACCCCGCGCACCACCTTCAAGATGTCGGCCTTCACATTGGCAGTGCCGCGCTTGCGAGCCTTAACCGGGGACACATTGGGGCCGCCAGGTGGAGTGATGGCAATCACCTCTTTGATAAAGCCCTTGGCCTGCTGTTTCATCACGGTGACCGCATCACGCTTGGATGTGGCCATGAAACGCGCCACGGCTTCCATGAACGATTGGGTATTGAGCTTGAACTCTTGGCTCACTGCCAGAGTTCGAAGTCAACTAACTGAGACTATTGCCTTTTCAGTCCAAAAGTTGGGTGTCGCTTCTCATGCTTGACCACCGTGATTCGCACGCAATCGCCTTCGATCAATCTGAACAGTATGACGTAAGGGAACCTTTTCATGAGCGATCTCCGAATGTCTCCGCGAACGATCATCCATCTTTGAGGCATTGCGGCGATGTTGAAAACCTGCCGTTCAAATTCCTGAACAAATTCAAAACCAAGGCCTGGCGAGCGCGAATCGTAAAAATCCCTTATCTCTGCAAGCTCAAGTGCAAGCGAAGGATGGTATTCGATCCTCATCTCCGAAGTTGCTGCATCAATTCCGAATGTGAAAGAGGACCAACTACGCCGGACTCGATTTCAGCATCTCGTTGTTCGGCAAGAGTCAATGCTTCCTCATCATCCAGGGTGACCAACACAGCATAAGGATCTTCCAAACTCTCCCACAGACACGCAGCGAGCAGCGCTCTATCGCGCACGGGAAGCTTGAGTACTTCAGGAGCGAGTTGGTCCACATTCATTTTGGAAGCTACTCCAGATCCTCTCTTTGCAAAAGGTCAATTTCGGAATCTCTGGCGGCATACTATTCTTCTTCATCAGCAGAATGTTTGGCCAAGGTCTCAAGCCGTTTGAGTTGATCCATCATCGGTTCGCTGGGCGGCACGGTCCAAGCCAGAGAGGCGCGAAGGGCGCAATGGTAGTATTGCAGCGCACGCGGCAGGGGCAGTTCCCACAGGATAAATGCCTCAGGCCAACCGGTTTCGCGCGCCAGGGTGAAGACGATCGATGCCGTCCACCCTGGCTCTAGCAGTTTGGGGGCGAACCCTCCTCATCCCGGTCACCGGGTTTGGGCATGACCTCGACGGCAGCCGCAGCCGCCAGTTTGGAGATTCGCGACACTTCCGCCATCAACGTTGGCAACATGTCGATGGAGAGCGAGAAGGCGAATTCGTCGAGACATTCCTGGACCTTGCGGGTCCGGACGGCTTCCATCACTTCTGGCAGAGGCGCGGATTGAATCCAAGCGAAGGCGATCAGTTGCCGCTGCTTTTCCTCGTCACTCAACTCCATCTGTTCATCCAAGAAGAGCGAGAGGTTGAGTTGGCGGCAGAGATTGATGGTGCCAAAGGAGAGTGAGCGCAGGCGAAGTTCGCCGATTTGGGCGGGACCTTCAGCAAAGGCAGCTTCGAGTTGGGAAGTTCGGGGATCGGTTTTCATGAGGAGTAGAATCAAAGCATGGCGAGCAGTTCCGCTTTTCTGGCGGGATCAGCATCTTGGGGAATGAGCGCGAAGCGCTTGCCGCGTCGGAGCAGAAACAGCGGTTTCTGCGCACGCAGCTCGTTGCGCAACGAAGTCAGGGCATCGCTGAAGGCACGCAGGTAGGCAATGGGGTGATCCTGGTTGGCACGGCACCATTCGAGGTCTTCAAAGCACTTGCGAAACTCAGCCAGATCGAAGGTGGTTTCGGCAAATTGCGGTCGGAACGTTGCTTTGGTCGCCCCGTCCAGACTCCAAGTGACCGAGCGCTTGGGCTGACCGTCCACTTCCTCCAATGTGTCGAGCAAAGGCTTCTTGTTGGCGAACTCGAAACCGCAGATCATGGCAGCAGCCACGAGGTGGGTGAGATCACTTTTGAGCGGGGGCTGATCGTCCCGCAGAAACAGCACTTGTTGTCCTTCTTTCATAAGTGGTTACGAGGCTCCCGGCCAGTGCTGACCGCTGCATTCCCAGGTGTTCCAGTCGTCGTTCTTTTGACCCTCCTTGACCGAGGTGATGATCGTGATGCCACCGCTAATGCCAGAGATGGTCAGGTCACCGTCTGTGCCAACTGCAATGCCGGCGGGCAGATCACCCCGCCCCTTAATGCTGAAGTCTCCGGTGGGATCAAACGCCTTGGCGTCTGCGAATCGGCCGTCCTTGTCCAGGAGTGGTTTGGTTTCGACCTTGCGCGACACTTCCACACTCTCGGCGAGCGTGAGATCAACGGACTGGATGCCGATGGCGTTGAGGGTGACTGGCATGGATCAGGTAAGGCTGGAGTAGGCGGTGCCGGTGATTTCGAAGTCGGGAAAGTCGTCGTTGGATTCGCTCTGCTTAGCGGCAGTGACGCGCAGGGTGTCAGCAGTGAAGGCTCCGGCGACCACCGAGGCCAAAGCGGCGTCCCCCTTGCCTTTCAGGCTGACGGTCTTTGTCACCAGCGGTTTGGGCACGGCCTTCACCGTCACCCCGGAAGCGTTGCGGATGGTAGCCACCTCGATGCTCGACTCCGAGGAGGATTCCTGGACGTGACCGCCCGCTGGGACGGTCAGACCGAAGAGGTTCTCAACTCCAAAAGTGGCAGGCATGACACCGAGGTGAGGGTGTCAACTTTGATCCCGATCAATTCAGCCCTAGAGTCATGCTGAGGCTATTGACCCAGCGACCATCCTCAATCTGCTCGCTGCTATCTCCCACGTGCAGACCTGCCAGACCAAATCCGGAACCAGCCATTGCTGAGGCCAGTCCATCGAATGCAAATCCAGCAACCGCTGTTCGCACCGCCTCGACGGTGGCACGATAAAGAGTCTCTGTGGTTTGATAAGCTGGGGCTGAGACAATCCAATGCACAGTGGCCCGGTGAAGTGGTCCCACCACATGCTGGATCTCTGGCACGCTGACAATCACGGTGGGTCCTTCATTCGCAATCTGATCGGCCGAACTGCCGGCTTGGACGGGCACAGTAACGCCAGCAGCAATCAACCCGTTCACCAAAGCTTGTTCGAGGGCGCTGTTGTTCATGAGCGTGAAACTTGAAGGACGATTAGCGGGCTGGTGGTCTTGTCGGTGATGCCGCTGATTTGGTAGGGTGTTCCTTGAATCGTGAGGAGTTGTCCCAAGGCAGGGAGAGTCGAAAGGGCAGCACGACGAAGCTTAACCACGAAATCAGCCTGCGGCAGGAAGCCACCAGTCTGCAGATCCAGACTCACGGATGGATCAGCAACCACAGCTTGGTAGGTCGCCCCATTCCAGATGATCGGCTGGGCAATGTCATCAAACACTTCGGCCAAGTCGGCAGCGATTTCGTCGTATCGAGTCATCAACCTGTTTAGAGTGTCAATGGACAAAAAAATTGACCTCAAACCCGAGCAAGATAGGCTTGGGTCTTTTATGGGTGGGCTTTATGGAACACAGCTAAATCTCCGAAAGCGAACGATCTCGCTTCCAGCATTTCATAATGAGGCACTTGATTCTCGTATTGTGAAGGTTGGATTCGGGATGCCTTTTGAGACTCTTTTGGGAGTAATCTGCAATTCGTTGGATAACGCAAAAACTGCGGCCAAGTTTTTCGTTGAATTGAGCGCCATTGATCCATTAGCACTCCAGCAATATCTTCGCCACTTCGCTAATCGTATGATCACAGAATTGGATCTCAATGAATTCGATTTACCGGTAAAGCCTGAGTTCTTGAATTCGCCCATGGATTTCCCTCGCCCTTCACCGACACTCCTGAATTGCTGCCCAGCATTCTTTGCCGTAATTGCTGACTGCCCTGAACTGAGTGCTTCTATTGAAGCATTGCCAGAAATCATGAGAAGGAGACGATAGTGCTCAAAAAAGCGACCTCCCCTGCTCGAAAGCAAAGGAGGCCGCCACCCGAACCCGGAGCCCACGCTCCAGGAATTCTTCAGAAGACCAAGGCCAGGGTCAGGCTCTTGGTCGTGTTGTTGCCGCCGGTGGCTTCGACCGCCGCTTTCGCTCGCAGATAGCGGCGAACGTCGGCCGGGAGACGGACCCGGCGATTAACCGCTGCCGCACCTACCCCACCCGCTCCCGTCACCTCCATGGAGGCAAGCCCTGCAATGGTTGCAAACGTGGTTCCGTCCGCTGAATCCTCCAAAGTAATGGTGGCCTTCTTGGTGTCTGCCAGCGAGGGCAGTGCCGGCAGGTCCATTTCCACCTCAAAGCGGAACTCGTTGGGTGGCACTTGGCCAAGGTCAATCGAGCTAGTGGTTGCATTCGCACCAGCCGCGGGCAGTGCAAGCGTGCGGATAAGTAGAGCGTCTTTCAGAGCGTGCATGATCAGATCAGAGGGTGAAGGTTGGTTGGTAGGTTTGGGATCAAGCCTCGTCGTTGGCGATCGAGGCTGTGCGGATGATGGGGATGCCCTCCCATTCGGTGGGAAGTGGCGCTGGGGTGCCGTTGGAGTTGGTCGCCGTGCGGCTGTTGCGCAACTGCTCGCGGGAGCGACCGTTCATGAAGATGTGGGTAGGCTCGAAGCCGAACTCCGTGAACTTCTCGTAGGCCGAGTAGAGCAGCGAGTCGTTGAGAGTCTTCTTGTTGGCGCCTGCCTCCTCCAGGTTCTTGATGCGCACTGCGCAGTTCTTGTTGGCCAAACGCATCCCAACGCGGCCCTTCATCCAGTTGGTATAGGCCTTGTAGGGATTGCCGTTGTCGTCATAGACGGTTTCCAGCTCCCAGGTGTCGTTCAGGCGAACGGTCTGGGCATTGCCAAAGAGGAACTCGACGCATTCGCGCCCAAGGCGAAGGAACCAGACCGAAGTCTTGGAGGCCGCACCAGCCGCGTCCACAGTGTGGGCTGCATCGGACTTGCATTGGGCGAGCAGGCCGGGGAACCCCTTGGTGTCATTGCCGGTGCCATAATAGAACTGCGAGCCGATGTATTGCATCGCGGCTTCCATCGCTCCGGAAGCGTGGTTCTCCAGAAGGCG
>JBIIUD010000727.1:0-2575 GCA_044340175.1 Verrucomicrobiaceae bacterium | reverse complement strand
AGCTCGACTTCGCCCTCAAACCCACGGCGTCCTGCTGGGACATGAGCAGGTAGGCAAGGGAGGCGGCGAGTTTGCGGGCGTAGTCGAGCTTCAGGACGCCGCCAGTGCCTCGGTAGCCCATGGAGCCGGAGGTATCCAGGACGATGGTGGCGCGGAGGTTGGTTTCCTCGTCGTATTCGCGGATGTAGAAGCGATCGGAGCGGCCGAAGATCTTCCAGTCGAGACGGCGGATTTCATCGCCCTGGACGTAGGGGCGGTGCTGGCGGAATTCGACGGAGAAGCCTTTGTGGGGAGAGGCGTGGAGACCGGTGGTGAAGCCTTCGACAACGGTGCGGGCGAAGAGTTGCAGATGCTGCAGGCTGGTGATGTCTTCGCTTTGAAGGATGTCGGAAAGGGTGGCCACTCGGGAGAATGAAAAAGGGGGATAGGGATAGACGTGAGGAGACTGCTGGAGCTTTCAGGGGGAAAGCTTTAGATGCAACAAGTGAAAGGGAAAAGAAGGAGGAGCGTGCGCGGAAAGGAGAGATCATCTCGTCCTTCTGGTAGGCAAGCTAGAAGCTTGCACTACTTTCAAAAAAGAAACGCCCGCGCAGCGCAGGGCTGGGCGGGCGTTTGGAGAGAGCTAACCGCGAGCGTTTACTCGTAGGAGGCTTGGCTGCCGCTGAGGTCGCGCTGTTTGATCCAGGACATCAGGCCGCGCAGGTGCTTGCCGGTTTCCTCGATCGGGTGAGCGGCTTCTTCTTTGCGGATGCGGTTGAAGTTGGGCTGGCCGGCGTTGTATTCGGCGGTCCATTCGCGGGCGAAGTCGCCGTCTTGAATGGCCTTGAGCTGCTTGCGCATGGCGTTCTTGACGTCTTCGGTGATGATTTTCGGGCCGACGGTGACGTCGCCGTATTCAGCGGTTTCCGAGATGGAGAAGCGCATGCCAGCGATGCCGGATTCGAACATGAGGTCAACGATGAGCTTCAGTTCGTGCAAGCACTCGAAGTAAGCCATCTCAGGCTGATAACCGGCTTCGACGAGGACTTCGAAGCCAGCCTTGACGAGGGCGGAAGCGCCGCCGCAGAGGACGCACTGTTCGCCGAAGAGGTCGGTTTCGGTTTCTTCTTTGAAGTCGGTCTCGAACACACCACCGCGGGTGCCGCCGATGCCTTTGGCCCAAGCGAGGGCGATTTCTTTGGCGTTGCCGGAAGCGTCGTTATGAACGGCGATCAGGGTGGGGACGCCTTTGCCTTCGAGGTATTGGCGACGGACCAGGTGGCCAGGGCCTTTGGGGGCGACCATGATGACGTTCACGTCGGTAGGAGGGGTGATGGTCTTGAAGTGAACGGCGAAACCGTGAGAGAAGAGGAGGGTCTTCCCAGGGGTGAGGTGAGGGGCGATGTCGGCCTCGTACACTTTAGGGATGACGGTGTCAGGCACCGCGACCATGATGACGTCGGCTTTTTTGACGGCTTCGGCAGTGTCGAGAACTTCGAGGCCACGTTCAGCGGCGGACGCACGGCTTTTGGAGCCGGGATACAGGCCGACGATGACGTGGATGCCGCTTTCTTTGAGGTTGAGGGCGTGAGCGTGGCCTTGGGAGCCGAAGCCGATCACGGCGCAAATTTTTCCTTCCAGCGCTGCGGTGCTGGCTTCACTATCGGTAATCACTTTGGCTGCCATGGGGATGTCAATATTTTTGGTTAGAGGGGCGGTGATCATGGCGCACCTGTGCGGAGGGGTCAAACAGGTTTTCTCGGTAAAGATGCGGAATTAGCGGAAGTGGCAGACTTGATGCTTGCCAATGGAGGCTCGCTGGGGGTTAAATCCCTACGATGGGTGAAAGGTCGGGAGTGGATCCGATTTTGAACCCTGCAAAGAAAACGACAACGACCTCTCGAATTATGAATGAAGATGCATTGAATACGGCAAGTCAGCAAGAACCGTCGGCTATTGGTCTCTTGGTAGCATTGGCTATCTTAGTGTTTTTAATCGCGTCAGTGTGGCGGGTGTTTACCAAGGCTGGCAAGGCAGGCTGGTTGGTGCTGATCCCGTTAGTGAATGTGTATGTTCTGATGAAGATCGCAGGGCGCCCAGGTTGGTGGTTGATTCTGTTCCTGATTCCGCTGGTGAACCTGATCATTTCCATTCTGGTGTCTCTGGATCTGGCGAAGTCGTTCGGAAAGGGCGCGGGATTTGGTCTGGGCCTAGCGTTCCTGGGACCGATCTTTTATCCGATTCTGGGCTTCGGCAGTGCGCGTTACAATGGTCCGGCCGCGAGCTGAGAAAAAATCCGTTTTTGAAGGGGAGGCTCAGGTGGTGACGCCTGGGCCTCTTCTTTTTTGGGGCTGGACCCGGTCCAACGGCGGGCCAAAAAAAAGAACCTCGCAATTTGTGGGGTGGGCGGAGGGGAAGTCGTTATCACGGGTTCATGCGCTCTGTCTCCCTCTCCCGATTCCTATTTGCTCGCGCAGTTCCTGCCTTGGGGCTGTTGTGTTTGTATGATCCTTCCGCCTATGCTCAAGAGGCAGCGGTGACTGAACTGCCGGTGGTGGTGGTGGAAGGGAAGGCTGAATCATTGATCGGGATTGCC
>JBIIUD010000726.1:0-2576 GCA_044340175.1 Verrucomicrobiaceae bacterium | reverse complement strand
GTAGAGGTCGAGGGTGCCGGAGACGGCGAGCATGGCGTCGCGGATGGCTTCGGCGTCGAGGCGGCGATGGTCCATGCGCCAGCGGTGTTTGTTGTCGGGGTCGAGGGCGTAGTTTTTGACGTTGTGCTCGGAGCTGAGCTGGTAGGCGCGACTGAGCAGGATTTGTTTGATGAGTTTTTTCACGGACCAGCCATTTTCCGTGAAGGAGAGGGCGAGGTGGTCGAGCAACTCGGGATGGCTGGGGGCGATGCCCATGACGCCAAAGTTATCGGGGGTGGTGACGATGCCCTGGCCCATGAGTTTGAGCCAGATGCGGTTGGCCATGACGCGGGCGGTGAGGGGGTTGTTTTTGGAGGCGATCCAGTAGGCGAGATCGAGGCGGCCGGAGCCTTCGGCGATGTTGCGGGGTTCGTCGGGGGCGCAGAGGACTTCGACGAGGCCGCGCGGGACGGTGTCGGAGGGTTGGCTGACATCGCCACGAACGAGGAGAGGGCTGTTGATGGGGTTGGCGCGGTCAAGCACGCCCATGGCAAGAGTGCGCGGGGTGCCGTCGCTGTGGAAAAGGTCGAGGTCAGCTTGGGTGGTGTTGGCGCGGTCGCGGGCGAGGCGGACGCGAAGGAAGGCGTTGACCGGATTGTTTGTGCTGTTGCGGCGGTCGGCGAGGGCTTGGCGCTGGGCTTCATCGGCGGCTTCGGTTTCCTGGCGGACCTGGCGGCGGAGGGTTTCGAGTTCGCTGGGCTGGATCTTAGCGATGGCGTTGGGCTGGGCGGCTTTGGGGTCGAGCTCGATGAGGGTGGTGGCGTGGTTGTTTTGCTGCTGGTTGACGGTACCGTAGAGGGTCTCGCTGCTGAGGAAGATGCCGGCGAGGGCGTAGTAGTCGCGCTGGGTGACAGGGTCGAATTTGTGGTCGTGGCAGCGGGCGCAGGCGAGGGTAAGGCCGAGGGTGGACTGGGAGAGAACGTCGATTTGTTCATCGACGAGGTCCATCTGGAACTGGCGGCGGTCGCGTTCGTTGAGGCCTTTGGGCCCAAAGGCGAGGAAACCGGTGGCGATGATTTTTTCGGCTTGGTCACGCTCGTTATCAAAGTGGAGGAGGTCGCCAGCGATTTGTTCTTTGAGAAACTGGTCGTAAGGTTTGTCGCGGGTGAAGGCGTCGATGACGTAGTCGCGGTAGCGCCAGGCGTGGGGGTAGGGGAGGTTGGATTCTTTGCCGTTGGATTCGGCGTAGCGGGCCATGTCGAGCCAATGGCGTGCCCAGCGCTCGCCGAAGTGGGGGGAATCGAGGAAGCTGTCGATGACGGTTTCGATGGCGTCGGGGGAGGTGTCTTGGACGAAGGCTTTGACCTGATCGGGCGTGGGGGGGAGGCCGGTGAGATCGAAGGCGATGCGGCGGATGAGGGTGGGGCGGTCGGCATCGGTGGCGGGGCTCAAGCCGGCGGTCTCCATGGCGGCGAGGAGGTGGCGGTCGATGTCGGTGTGGGGCCAAGCGGTGTTTTGAACGGCGGGCGGCGGGGTGGGGACGGGTTTTTGGAAGGCCCAGTGCTGCCGGCCCGCGGTCATGTCGATCTGGCGGCGGCCGCCTTCGGGGCTGGCGACAGTGGATTCGCGGGGGTCCGGGGCGCCCATCTCGATCCATTTTTTGAAATTGGCGATGACGTGGTCGGGGAGTTTGGTTTTTGGGGGCATTTCCATGTCCGGGTCGGTCCAGGTCATGGCAGTGTAGAGCGGGGAGGCGGCGGGGTCGCCAGGGGTGACGGAGGGGTGGCCGGACTCGCCACCGAGGAGGGTGCTTTGTTGGGTGTCGAGTAGGAGGCCGCCGCGGATCTTGGTGGCGTCGGCGGCGTGGCATTGGTAGCAGTGCTCGACGAGGACGGGGCGGATGTTTTTCTCGAAGAAGGCGAGCTGGTCCGGTGAGAGGTCCGCATGAGGGGTGGATGACTCGGGCTGGGCGGCAACCGGTGAAAGAGACAGCAGGAGGAGAGCAAAATAAAGGAAGCGAGGGAGGATCATGGGATTCCTGGGGTTGTGGAAACTGGAACCCGGATCAGCCGGTAAAGTTGCAGGCCTGCTGCAGACGCGTCTTGACGTGGAGGCAGATATTTGATGGAATCGCTGCGTAAATAACGGGGCCTAAATGATCTTCGTTGAATCCAACGCATCGCTATGAATACGAATCGTATGCCAGTTAGCTTGTTGAAGAGGATGGGTCTGATCGCCGCGGTGGCGGCGATAATGCTGGGGGACCTTGGGGTCCCAGTTTCGGTGAAAGCCAATGAAATGCAGGTGGTGTTTCAGGAGGGCAAGGCGCTGTTTTTTGCGGGGAAGTTTAGGGCGGCGAAACCGCTGCTGGAGCAGGTGGCGGCAGCGGACCCGCGGCACATGGAGACGCAGGCGATGCTGGCGCGGATCAAGCTGCAGGAGAAGCAGGGGCCGACGCTGATGGACAAGTTGGCGACGGTGCAACTGGAGACGGTGGAGTTTGATGATGTGACGGTGCCGGAGGCCTTGGAGGGATTGAAGGCGTTGTCGAGAGCCGCGTCCGGTGGGAAGGTGGTGCCGAACTTCATCGTGCGGGG
>JBIIUD010000025.1:0-10549 GCA_044340175.1 Verrucomicrobiaceae bacterium | reverse complement strand
GCACCGAAGACGCTCGCCTCCGTTTTTCATCATCTGAATCGGCACCCGGAATCCATCGCGATGTACGAGGAGGAATTGCAGTCTCTCCGCGCCTCGCACGGCCCGGAACATCCTGATATCGCAAGCGCCCTCGACAATCTCGGTGTCGAACTGACGCGGGTGAAGCGCTTCGACGAAGCCGAGCCCCTGTTCGTGGAAGCGTTGCGCCAGGCAAAGAAATTCCAGGGGGCGCGCAGTCCGATCGCCGACCACTCCTACGCCGGTCTGAGCCGGGTGGCGGCCTCCCGCCAGCAGTGGGACCAGCAACTGGAGTATGCTCGCGCCGCGCTAAACGGGGCCAAGTCCGTTTACCCACACGGCCACCGTTATCATCGGGAAAGCTGCGACGTGCTTGCCGGTGCCTTGCTCCAAAATGCCGAACGCCTCGCCGATGAAGCCAACCAGCCTTCCTCGCCCGTTGACGTGGCCCGCCAAGCCGCCACCCAAGCCCTCTCCCTCCTCGACGAAATCTCCCGCACCCCCGACCTCGCCGCGACTTCCAAAGCACCGCCCGCTTGGCTCGACTGCCTGCGCGGTGCTGTGATGCTTGGTGATCCCAGCACGCAGCGCGAGGCGCAAACGCTGCTGACCCGGGGCCTCGAAACCTTGCGCAAAAAAGCTAAGCCGAGCGCAGAAGAGACGAAACGCATCAAGAAAGCGGAAGGCTGGCTGGCAAAGCGATAGCCCAGGGCCTGCACCTATCGGCTGCTGAGCATGCTCTGAAACCAAGCCATTTCCGCCGGAATCTCCTCAGGGCTCAGCACCGTCGTCGCAATCTCTTCGCGCAGCAATTCCCGGAACGTCTGACGCAACCGGAAGACCAAGATTCCCGCCGCGTTTTCGCTCACGCCCAGCTTTTCCGCGATCTCTCGCTGCGAAGGCGGCGGCTCCTCACAGGTAAGAAAGGGCAGCAGCGTCTCAAAGACCTTAGAGCGGCCAGCTTCGGCAAAGGCTTCCCCCAGGCGCCCCCGCACCGCCGCGAACACCTCATGTGCCCAGGCCTGTGCAAAAAGCTTTTCCGGGTCCCTCACATCCTGCGGTTCACGGCCATAGCGATCCTCCGCGGCGAGCTCATCCAGCGAGAGCAGGGGTAACCCTGGATTGCGCCTCTGCGCGGTGCGATGCCGCGCATCATCTGCCAGCACCCGCTGCAGCACGCCAAGCAAGTAGCCACGCAGCGAACCGCGCTCCTTCCGAACCGTCAGGAGAGCATCCTCCGAGATCAGCTCCTGAAAAAACTCCTGCGTGAAATCTTCCGCATCGTGAGCGCTGAACCCCTTACGCCGCAGGTAGGCGTAGATCGGATACCAGTAGAGTCGACAGATTTCCTGAAGGCCGCTCGCCGCTTCCTTTACCGTTCCCCTCTGTATCATTTGTACATGAGTCCAACGCGTCGTAGGAAAAGCGGGGCTCTTTTCGGGGATTCCCGACTGCAAATCAGGCATGGAACCAAAATTCGCCGATCATTCCACCTCTGCAACTACGATCTGCTCTGAAGCTGATTTTGGAAAAATTCGGCAGCAAGCTTGCGCTCCAGTCATTTTGAACTTGGTTTCTTTTTTCTTATTTTCTCACCCCCGGGGCCCTCAACACAAAGTAGCGCAAGCTTCCAGCTTGCCCGCATGCACCTTCAGAGCAGCCCTTTTCATCGCCTATTCTCAACCAACAATCACCGAAAGGAGAAGTCACACCCCTGTGACCATCGCCGCCCTCCCCCGCTTGCAGCAAAATCCTTAGCCTCCAAAAATTTCCTTCCGCTCCTGCGCAGCACCCGCTGCACCGTGAACTCCGCCACCCCTCACTCGCCCGCGTGAGCCAGCAAAAACGCCGGCACTCGCGTCTCCGTCCACGACCGCAACGGGCGGCGTGCATCCAGAAAGGCCACGTGGCCCCCGTGCGCGGGCATCTCGACGAATAGGTAAGGATGATCGCGGAGCTCCGGATAAGACGGTGGCGCCAGCAGCGGGTCGTCCTGTGCGTTCAGCAGCAGCGCGGGCACTTGCAGGTTCTCCAACAGCGGCCGCGCGCTGCAGCGTGCGTAGTAGTCCTCCGCATCCGCAAAGCCGTGCAGCGGGGCGGTGAAGGCCTCGTCAAAAGCCCGCACCGACCGCAGCGCCGCCCAGTCACGCTGCGACACTTGATCCGGAAAACGCTGCGCCTTGGCGGCAGCTTTGCGGTTGAGGCTGCGCATGAAGCGCAGCCGATACAGGGCATTGTCTCGGCGCAGGTCCAGCGCGTCCGCGCTGGAGGCTAGGTCCACCGGCGCGGAGATCGCAACCGCCGCGCGTAGCCGCAACGGCGGCACCTGCTCCCCCAGGTACTTTAAAATCAGATTGCCGCCCAGACTGAACCCCACCAGAAACAGCGTGCTCGTTCCCGACTGCAAAGCGTGCTCCACCACAGCAGCCAAGTCCTCCGTCGCCCCGCTGTGGTAAGAGCGCGGCAAAAGATTCGGCAGTCGCCCGCAACCCCGGTAGCTCCAAGCCAGCGCATTGCAGCCCGCCGCATTCAGCGCCCGTGCCATCGCGCGCATGTAGGCCGCCTCCGCGCTGCCTTCCAGCCCATGGCACAACACCGCGAGCGGCGCGCCCGCAGGCAGCGGCAGGTGCCAATGCAGTTCCAGTCGGTCACCATCCGCAAGCGTCAGCTCCTCGAGACGGTCCGCCCGCAGCTTCGGCCCCGGCAGCAGCCCCCGCAGGATCGTCTGCACATGCCCCCGCCCCAGCCCCAGGGGCGGACGGTAAGTGGAGGCGACGTGGGGCATGGGCTGAAGCATACCGGCCACAGCTGGACAAAACCAGCAGCACTTCGCCTGCCAGCTTCATTCAGCCCCTATACCCGCCCTGCTACGTCCCCTCCGCATCCCGGCGAACCACTGCCCTGACAACATGCCTCCGCCTGCGCCAGAATAAGAGGATTATACAAAGCTCCCAGATATGAACGAAATCAAACCGCCCATCTACCCGCAGCTCAAGCTTCCCTCAATTCACCTTTTCTAACCTAACCATAGAGATATCAGCTATGGTTTAATAATTCTTGACTCTCTCAAATCCACATTCAAGCGCAGTCCGTTTTCGGTAGTCATAAGATCACAGCGACTGATCCTGCCTGAAATAGTCACTCGATCACCTGCCTTGAGGGCGTCCAACTCTGCTCTATTCGGTTCTTTAAAGTATGCCCAGACCATCTGCAGTGGAACTTTATCGGTTGAGTTACTCACCGGCACGTCACGGTCACGGATGCGAAAGCCCTTATCGTCCGCAGTCGGTTCCGACACCTTCACGTCAAAAACCAGTTGTGCGGGCTGATTCACCAGAGTGCTCTTCAACATGTCATTTACCTTTTGAAGGCTAGCCTTGGCCGTAGCCGACTTGAGCATTTCCTGCATGTCCGCCACAGGGATGCTATTGATGATCGCGTCAACCGAGCCGATAACACCTGGAGGAATTGCTACAGGAACCGGCGCAACTCGGGGCTGCTGCATGGGAACCGGAACAACGGGTGGTATTGGGATCGGTGCACTTAAGGGAGTAGGAACAGGCATGGATAGGGAGGGCGATGTCCTCACCATCGGACGCACAGAGGGATGCGTGCCGGGCTCCCCAACCCACACATCATCAATCTGAAGTTTTCCGTCGTAAGGCAGCGTGTGTAGCACCAGAGAGCGGTCATCACGCAAGCTTTCAGGTGTGTGCTTGAAACTAATGTCACGCCACTCTCCTTCAGGTGGCAGTTCAAAGGCAAAGAGCGTACTGCCTCCCCTCGCTTTTTGAAGCTTCGCTCTCATTTGGGCCTTCTCACCGATGAAGCGTGCGCGGAACCGAACCTCCAGGGCCACCAGCTTTCCTTTTTCAATTTCCTGACTGATCTCGCTGGAACGTCGTTCGGAAGATGTCAACTCAACTACTTTGTTTCCATCCGGCAGGGTGATGACAACTCCGTCACCACGCCAAAACTGCTTCCCAGAAGTAAAGTCACCGTTCTTGATCCCGATATCGGCGGCAAGGCTGACTGTGTCCATACTGATGGCGCACACGAGGCAGGCAAGGGAAGTGTGGAGGGATGAAGTCAGTTTCATGGTGGGTAGGGTAGGTTGCTTGGCACCCTGACACTGCAGTCTGGCTTTGGAAAAGGTTTGTCACAGACACCCAGCTGTGATCATAACCTGATATGCTTAGCTCAAGGTCGCAATCAAAATATTAATTAGGTTATTCCTTATATAACCTAAACTAGAATATAGGTGATTGATGCCAGCATCGGTCTTCCCACAAAGAAGCAAGCATGACACCCCAATTCAGTCATTCGCGATGGCCTCGCAAGCAAACAGTATCTCGTCGCCCTCAGCCCACCCTCAATTCAGAGGCTTCAACTCAGGCAGCACAAACTTCCCATCCTTGCGGATCACCTTGCCATCGAAGCGGATCTCGCCGCCGCCGTAATCCGGGCGCTGGATGCACACCAGATCCCAGTGCACCTGACTGCGATTCCCATTGTCGGCGATGCCTTCATACGCCTGTCCCGGCGTGAAGTGGAAGGACCCCGCGATCTTTTCATCAAACAGGATGTCCCGCATCGGCTCCCGGATCTCCCGGTTAAAACCAATGGCAAACTCGCCGATGTAGCGGGCACCTTCATCGGAATCAAAAATCTTGTTGATCGCTTCCGTGTTGTTGGCCGTGGCTTTGACGATCTTGCCTTGGCTGAACTCCAGCTTCACATTGTCAAACGCAATGCCCTGATAAATCGTCGGTGCGTTGTAACTGATCACGCCTTCCACGGAGTCCTTCACTGGTGCACTGAAGCACTCGCCATCCGGAATGTTGTGCTTACCGCCACAGGCGATCGCCTTCAAACCCTTCATGCTGAACTTCAAATCCGTGCCCGGTCCGGTGATGTGCACCTCTTTGGTCTTGTCCATCAGCTTCTTCAGCGCCGTCATCGCCGGGATCAAAGCTGCGTAATCGAGCAAACAGACCTTGAAAAAGAAATCCTCAAACGCCGGCGTGCTCATGCCCGCCTGCTGCGCCATGGATGACGTGGGCCAGCGCAACACGCACCAGCGCGTGTTGTTCACTCGCTCGTTCATGAAGGGCCGCATCTTCGCCATCACCATCTGCATCTGCTTGGCCGGCACATCCGAGTTCTCCGTGATGTTGTGACTGCCGCGCACCGCGATGTAGCAGTCCATCTCTTTCATCAAATCCAAGTTGTTCTTGGCCAGGATGTCATACTGCTCCTCGCTGGCGTGAATCATCAACTCACGGCTCACCAGCGTGTCATGCAACTTCACCACCGGCAGACCTTTGGCCTCCACCACCGCACGGATCAATGCCAGCGCCACGTAGTTCGGCACATCAAAGCAGTCAATCCAGACCCGGTCCCCCTTCTTCACCTGGGTGGAGTAACGGACGAGCTGGCGGGCGAGTTGGTCAACGCGGGAATCGTGCATAATCCTTACTCTATAGCCGATCCCCCGTGTCGCGCCAATTCATTCTTTCTCTCCGTATTCGGGCCATTCCTGGCCCGAGCAGATTGCCATCGGGGCAGGAATTCCCCGATTACTCGCAATCCCCTCTCACTCAAAGCTCCCCCATCCAGTCGCTCGGCATCCGCCAATCTCCGCGCGGCGAAAGCGCCACCGATCCCACCTTCGGTCCGTCCGGCATGACCGAACGCTTGAACTGCTGCGTCGCGAATCGCCTCAAAAACACTTCCAGCCAGCGATCAATCACCGCCTCATGCTCGGTGCCCGCAAACGCCTGCCTCGCCAAAAATCGGATCTTCTCCTTCGAACTTCCGTGTCGCACCAGGTGATACAAAAAGAAGTCGTGCAGCTCATACGGCCCCACCACATCCTCCGTTTTCTGCTCGATTCCGCCCTGCGCATCCAGCGGCAGCAGCTCGGGCGAGATCGGCGTCGCCACGATGTCATGCAGCACCGCCCCCGCTTCTTCTCGATACATCTCCTCCGCGCACCACTCGATCAAATAACGCACCAGCGTCTTCGGCACCCCAGCATTCACATGATACATCGACATGTGATCGCCATTAAATGTGCACCACCCCAGCGCCGACTCCGACAAATCCCCTGTCCCCACCACAATACCACCGGTCTGATTCGCAATGTCCATCAGCACCTGCGTCCGCTCCCGCGCCTGCGCGTTTTCGAACACCACATCATGCTGATCTTCCGGATGACCGATGTCAGCAAAGTGTTGCTTCACTGCTGCCCCAATCGGAATCGTCCGCAGCGTCACGCCCAGCGCCTCCGCCAGTTTCTCCGCGTTCGACTTGGTCCGCACACTCGTGCCAAAGCCCGGCATCGTCACTGCCAGCGCCATCGACCTCGGCAATCCCGCCCGCTCCAGCCCCTTGATCATCACCAGCAGCGCCAGGGTCGAATCCAATCCTCCTGACAAACCGATCACCGCTGCCTTCGCCCGCGCCGCCATCAACCGCCGCGCAAGACTCGTCGATTGAATCGCAAAAATCTCCTCGCACACCGCCCGACGATCGGCCGCCACCCCCGGGACAAACGGCCGCGCCACCACCGGCCTTTTCAACACCGCATCGCTCACCGCGGCACCCAGCCGCACGCTCACCGTCCGAAATACCGCCACCGTCTCGTCATCGCGAAAACTCGTCGCATGCAGCCGGTCATGTCCCAGCCACTGCACATCCACATCCGCCACGGCCGACGCTGCTCCGAAACCAAACCGCTCCGACTCCGCCAGCACCGCTCCATTTTCCGCGATTAAGCAGTGTCCGGAATAGACCACATCCGTCGAAGACTCCCCCGCGCCTGCACCGGCATACAAATAAGCCGCCAAGCACCGCGCCGACTGCTGCGCCACCAAGTCCCGGCGATACCGCGCCTTGCCCAGCACCTCGTCGCTGGCCGAGAGATTGACTAGCACCGTCGCCCCGGCCAACGCCGCCGCGCTCGAAGGCGGCACCACGGCCCACAGATCTTCGCAGATCTCCACCCCCACCCGCAGCCCCGGCACATCCTCCATCTCGAACAACAGGTCCGTGCCAAACGGCACCGCCTCGCCCTGCCACAGGATGAACTCATCCACCACCGTGCCTGCGGGCGAGAACCAGCGCCGCTCGTAAAACTCATTCGCGTTCGGCAAAAACGTCTTCGGCACCACCCCGATCACCCGTCCACCCGCCAGCACCGCCGCCACATTGTAAAGCCGATCCCGCACAGCCCACGGCAGCCCCACCAGCAAAAGCGCAGGCCAATCTGTCGTCGCCTCCGCCAGCGCTTGCAGTCCCTGCAAGGCTCGTTGCTGAAGTGCTGCCTGATAAAACAAATCTCCGCACGAATAGCCCGTCAACCCCAGCTCCGGCAGCACCACCACCCGGGCACCTTCCTTCAACACCAGCGGAGTCGCCGCCTCCACCATCAGTCGCACATTCGCTTCCACATCTCCCAGCCGCAGTTCCGGCGACACCGCCGCCACCCGCACAAGGCCATGGCCTTCTTTTTCTCGGATGATGTGGGCGCGGTTGGGATCAGAACTCATTCCAAGAAAACTAGCACAACCCAAACGTGTTTGCGGCTAGAAAATAAATCCCTTGTCAAACCCACACCCTTGCATACCTTCACGGCCCGATTCTTCGCGCGGTTAGCTCAGCGGTAGAGCACTGCCTTCACACGGCAGGGGTCGCAGGTTCGAACCCTGCACCGCGCACCATTTCTTTTCGGGACTCACCCAGGCTTACCTCAAGCCTGGTTTCAGATCGTCTCGCCTCGATCGAAAAGCGCAGCACCGTTGCCATGCCGTCACTTCCCAAACGCCCCGGCCCTTACATCACGGCCTTGCTCTTGATCGTGCTCGTCATTCTCGTCGCTTGGCTCGATCACGCACTCAATGCCCCCGAACTCCAGGAAGCCCTCCGCCGCCAAAAGCAGACGCAAGATCCCAGTGTCTCACCCCCTTAAATCAAGGGTTCCGAAACCTTTGCTGGACTGCGGCGTCGAGGCCGAGGAAAAGAAAACGAATCCTTCCCTTCCTTTCCCTTCCTCGGAGCAGACAGACCTATCAGCCCGCTTTCGGCTCATGCATGGCGATGCAGTGCAACGCACCACCTTCCATGACCAGATCCTTCGCCGTGACGGAAATCACCTCACGACCAGGGAAGCACTCCGACAGTTTGTCTTCAGCCTGCGCGTCCTTTTTCTTCTGGCCAAAAATCGGGATCAGCACCGCATTGTTCACAATCAGGAAGTTGGCGTAGCTGGCGGGCAAGCGGCTCAGACGCCAATCCTTCACCTCCACTGGCTGCGGCATTTCAATCTCGATGATCTCCATCTTGGAGCCATCCGGCGCACGCAGATCGTCCAGACGCTCGCGGATGTCCTTCAGCACCCGATGGTTCGGGTCGGTGTCCTTCGGCTCCACCATGCAAATGAGCGCGTCCTCACGAATGAACCGCACCACGTCATCCACGTGACCATCCGTGTCATCGCCTTCGATGCCTTCCTTCAACCAGAAAACCGTGTCCACGCCGAGCATGCCCTTGAGTTCCTTCTCGACGTCTGCTTTGGACATCTTCGGGTTCCGGTTCTTATTCAGCAGCACCGCTTCCGTGGTGAGCAGCAGACCTTTGCCATTCGTCTCGATGGCCCCGCCTTCGAGGATCATCTTGGAAGTGAACCGCTCGAGGCCGAGCACCGCCGCCGCCTTCTCAGGAATCCCGTTGTCCAGATCAAACGGAGGGAACTTGCCACCCCAGGCGTTGAACTCCCAATCGGTCACGGCCAATGCGCCGGTCTCGTTGTGCTTGATGAAAATCGGCCCGTGGTCGCGGCACCAGACGTCGTTGGTCGGGTGCTCATAGATGTCCACCATGCTGAGGTCACCCTCATTGTCTGCGATCGACAAACGAATGCCCATATGCGCCAAAAACGGGGCATTGATGCGCACGCGTTGGTAGCGGGAAATGTAGGCCACGATCTCGCCAAACTTGTCCTGCAGGCGATTGTAAGTCTTCGGGCAGCTCTCCTTGTTGGTCGGCCAGGACAGCCAGATAGCCTCCTGCTTTTCAAATTCGGCGGGGAGGCGGTAGTTCTTGGGGAAAGCGTTACTCATTGTCTAGATAGCGTTTGGTCAGGGGAGCGTAAGTGTCAATGCGACGATCACGAAAAAATGGCCAAATCCTGCGAAAGTCCTCCACTTCCTTGAGTGAACACGGGACAATCAGGATTTCTTCCTGATCCACGGGGGCTTTGGCGACGATTTGGCCGTAGGGGTTCGCAACAAAAGTTTGCCCCCAAAATTCAGTTTCCTCTTCGGTGCCAGTGCGATTCACGGCAGCCAGGAAACAGCCGTTGGCCACCGCATGACCGCGCTGCACCGTTTCCCAGGCTGTGTGCTGGGCTTCCCCGAGTGCAGCTTTCTCGCTTTTCAGCCAACCGATTGCTGTAGGATAAAAAAGAATCTCGGCTCCTGCCAGCGCGGCTAGGCGCGCGGCTTCAGGATACCACTGGTCCCAGCAAATCAGCACGCCCAGGCGCCCAAATTTCGTGTCCCACACGCGATAGCCCAGGTCCCCAGGCGTGAAGTAAAATTTCTCATTGAACCCTGGATCTTCGGGGATGTGCATCTTCCGATACTTGCCCAAATAGCTGCCATCCGCATCGATCACCGCCGCCGTGTTATGGTAGAGGCCCGGGCCGCGCTTTTCAAAAAGCGAGGCGATGATCACCACTCCCAGTTCTTTCGCCAGAGGGCAGAGTGCCTCTGTGGTCGGCCCGGGGATCGGTTCCGCCAGATCAAACAGATCCGTCTCCTCCCGCTTGCAGAAGTAGGGCGTCAAGAACAGCTCCTGCAGACAAATCACCTGCGCCCCCTTCTCCGCCGCCTGCCGGATCAGGCTCACATGCGCCGCCAAACTTTCCTCTTTCGAAGGAAAAGCGCGGCTCTGAATGAGTCCAAGGTGAACGGTGGTGACCATGTTGCCTCACCCATTGACGGCAACCCGCCGCTGGCAAGAGCTTTCCGAAGACATCCTCGAAAATTCACGCGGCGCGCGTCTGCAAATCACTGGTAGCCTGTCACCATCGCGCAGGTCGTCGGGCGCATCTTGCCGGCTTCGGTCTGCCGGATTGCCACCACATACACGCCTGTTTTCTTCGGTTGATACTCCAGAATGACTCCCCAGGCGCCTTCCACGACACGGATCTTACCGCCCGGTTTGCCTTCGAAATCCAGCACTGTCGCCGTGATCTGCACGCCCGACTTCGGCGGCACTGCCACGCAGAAACGGTAGTCATTGCCTTTGAAAAGCTGCACCTTGATCGCCTTGCCCACGTCCGGCCGCAACTCCTTCAGCCACGCCTCCGCGCGCAGCACGAAGTCGTCCTTTTCCAAGGGTTTCGCCAGTGCTTGGGCAGCGGCTTCCGCCTCGGCGGCGTCATCCGCGATCACGTTCACCCGCAGGCCGGAGACCAGCAGGAGGACCAACAAGGGCCACGAGAGCAACAAACGGCGACTGAAGA
>JBIIUD010000725.1:0-2582 GCA_044340175.1 Verrucomicrobiaceae bacterium | reverse complement strand
CCCTCTGCATCTCCCCTCCCTCCGTGCCTATGCGTGACACTGAAGCCCTTCCCATCCGCCGCCTCAACATCCTGTCCCTCCTGCAAATCCTGTCATCCTGTCTCCCCTCTGCGTGACTGTGAGAGACTCAAGATTCAAGACGGTCAGACTCAAGACTCTGAAGGCCTCCTTATCCGCTGCAGCCAAATCCTTTCATCCGGTCACCCCCTCTTCCCAAGGATTCAGCACCTTGATTCCCGCGCCCGCGAAATCCGCCGTGTTTCGAGTGACTACCGTCAACAAAGCTACACCTCCTCGCCTTCCCTCACAGCGGAGGATCCCAATTCTCCGCGCCAATCAAACCGATCCTCCCACCCTACTCGACTCACTCCTTGTCGCGCAAAGACCCCAGCGCCCGCAGCAGCTCGCGGGCTCTCTTGATGAAGTGGTCCGCCCCGTTAGCCACCGCCTCAAAGGTCGTGGGGGAGCCCATGGCCATGAAATCGGCCTCATGGCGCAGCGTTTCCATCTCCGCCTCGATCAGGCGTGCCAAGCTTTTCAGCTTTCGCACACGCTCGACCGGCGGAACCACCTTGGTCTCCAGCACTTCGTGAATGTTGCGACGGATGGCGGTCTCCATCACTTCGATGTGAAGCAGACGGTCTTGCAGTTCAGACACCTGCAACTTCGGCAACTGCTCAATCCGCTGCTCCAGCGCCGGCAAGGCCCCATTCATGGTGTCAAGATGCCGCTGAAAACGGCGTTCAATGTGTTGAGTTTTCGTTTTCATAGTGGGTGGTTTGAGTGGGGCGCCTTCACTGACGCCCGTGGTTTGGCCATTGTCCCAAGCTGTCGGCGACCCAAAGAAGCGGCTACAGTTTTGCTTAACCCACTCTAACGGGTCTGCGTCGTCTGCGTTTGAATCGTGCTCGAAACAGGTCCCCCGACGAAAGGACTGCTCACCCGGGTTTCTTCAGTCGTGGTGGTCGTTGTTCGACCAAAACGCTCATCATCATCGTCATCACGATCGTCGTCATAGTCGGTCGTTTCGCAGCTTGAGAACAGAAGCATGCTACCGAAGGCCAGCAAAGGAATGAGGAAGGTTTTCATAGAATGGAATGCATTGAGGTGTCGAAGAAGAATCTCTTGTGAGTAACAGGTCCACCCTAGCCAACACCCTCACCTCCTAAAATGGGGTGAAACCCCACCCCACATTCTTTCAGTCGGGTTACACCCCATAGTGCCTGGACCACGCCCCATCGATGCTCCAGGCCATGAAACTTCTTCTTATCTGCACCCTCCTGAGCTCGGCCTCCCTCATCTCCTGCTCCAACGGCCCCAACGCCCGAACAGGAACCGTCGTCGGCGCCCTGGGCGGTGCCGCTGCCGGCGGTATCATCGGCAATCAAAGCGGCCGCGGCCTCGAAGGCGCCG
The DNA here is from genome assembly GCA_044340175.1 of Verrucomicrobiaceae bacterium. Taxonomy (GTDB): domain Bacteria; phylum Verrucomicrobiota; class Verrucomicrobiia; order Verrucomicrobiales; family Verrucomicrobiaceae; genus JAGRPD01. The sequence goes on along the minus strand of JBIIUD010000725.1, from coordinate 1,169 downwards.
CCATCGGAGCCGGCCTCGGCGCCCTAGGTGGCAATGTGATCGGCGGCTCCAATGATCAGCGCAACAATCAATACTACAACAACCGCCGCCGCTATTATTGACCCTCAGCTCCCCTAAACATCAACCGCCAACCACCAACCATCATGACCTTCCAGGCCAGCATCCACAGTCTCCGCACAGGCCGCTTCCTGATGCAGTGCTCGGTCGAAGGCCATGACCTGCGCACAGCTGAGGACGCAGCCATTGCAACAGCCTCCATGAGATCGACCGCAGATCCCTGGGAGGTGGAGGTGCGTCACTTGCATCAATGCGCGGAACGTCACGCCGCTCACAGTCCCGTGATTCCGAATCAAACAACCGCCTGACTTTCCTCACGGTGGGATCCGTGGCGCATCGCGTAAACATGGGTGAACTCGGCCCCAAAGAGTATGATCTGGGCAGAGTAAAAGACCCAGACCAAAATGATGATCAGCGACCCCGCCGCTCCATAACTTGACGCAATGGCACTGCGCCCAAAGTAGAATCCCAGCAGGCCTTTCCCCGCCGCAAACAACAACGCCGTGAGCCCCGCTCCCAGCCAGACATCCTTCCATTCGATGCGGGCATCAGGAACCAAACGAAAGATCAGCGCAAACAGCATGGCGATCGCCACCAACGAAAGAATCGAAACGCCCCAGTCCCACGAGCCACCCAGAATCGGATACTTCCCGCCCAGATAGCTCACCGCCGCCCCTGTCACCGCCGAGAACAGAAAGGAGAGAACCATCACCACCCCAAGAACCAGGATCATCACGATTGATAGAGCGCGCTCTCGCAGCAAAACAAAAACCGGATGCCGTTTCGAAGACACTTCCCAAATCTGATTCAACGAGTCCTGGATCTCAACAAACATCCCCGATGCGCCAACTAGCAGAACCGCGAAACCGAACAGCGTAAGCCACAGACTCGACTCCGACTCCATGGACGTCGATGTCAAAATCATCTCCATCATATTCGCACCGTCGACACCCACAAAACTTCTGACCTGCGCCACCATCTCTTCACGCGCCGCGCTCCGCTCCACCACGAGACCGACCAGCGTCAGCAGCAAAATCGAAAGCGGGGCCATCGAAAAAACCGTGTAGAAAGACAGCGCCGCCCCCATCCTGGGCACCCGGTCTGAGTTGCAC
>JBIIUD010000724.1:0-2584 GCA_044340175.1 Verrucomicrobiaceae bacterium | reverse complement strand
ATTCCTCGTCAGCATGAGTTTGCGATCCTTAATCTCCACCTCCGTCACGCCTGCGTGGGAGGCGGCCAAACGGACGGCCGCACAGGTAATCAGATTCTGAACCGCATACGGCAGTTGATCCCCAAATTGGTCCTGCCACTGAGCCTCAAGCTCCTTGAGTTCTTTCTTCGTCATCACCTCTCCCAGTGCCCGATAGGCCTGGATGCGCAGCTTGGCGTCCTCAATGAAGGTGGACGGTAGGAACGCCGGTGTCATGCCCGACGGCGCATCCACCATCAGCGCTTCATTCATCACCAGGAAGTCCGCCCTGAGTGCCACCTCCACGGGACGCGCTACGCGGCGCCCCTGCATCTTGTTCACCGCCTGCTTCAGCATTTGGCAGTACAAATCAAATCCAACAGCGGCGATGTGACCACTCTGCTCTGTGCCCAGCAGGTTGCCCGCCCCTCGAATCTCCAAATCCCGCAGCGCAATCTTGAATCCACTGCCCAGCCCGGTGTATTGCTTGATCGCATTCACCCGCTTGCGCGCATCACCGCCCTCCACAAAGTCCCTGGGCAGCATCAAATACGCAAACGCCTGCCCTCCCGCACGCCCAACCCGCCCCCGCAGCTGATACAAATCTGCCAGCCCAAAGCGGTCCGCGCGGTCGATGAGAATCGTGTTCGCATTCGGGATGTCGACACCGCTCTCGATGATTGTGGTCGCCACCAGCACATCCGCTTTCCCCTCGACAAAGGTGTGCATCACGGTCTCCAGCACGCCCTCGTCCATCTGGCCATGCCCCACAATGACCTTCGCCTCCGGGCACAGCAGACGAATCTTTGCGGCCATCATCTCGATGCTTTGCACCCGGTTGTGCAGGAAGAAAACCTGCCCCCCCCGCTCTAGCTCAGCATTCACGGCATCCCGGATCACCCGTTCGTCATAGGGACAAACGATCGTCTGCACCGCCTGCTTGTTCGGAGGCGGCGTCTCAATCGTTGACATGTCGCGCATGCCCATCAGCGCCAAATACAGCGTGCGCGGGATCGGTGTTGCCGAAAGTGTCAGCACATCAATCAAACGAAACAGCTCCTTGAACTTCTCTTTATGCTTCACCCCAAAACGCTGTTCCTCATCCACCACCGCCAGCCCAAGATCCTTATAGCGCACATCCTTGGAAATCAGCCGATGCGTCCCGACCACGATGTCCACCGCGCCCTCGCGAATCCCCTTCAAAATTTCTTTTTCACGATGCGCGGGCGTCAGCCGACTCAGCATCTCCACCGTCACCGGGAACTCGCTCATGCGCTCGCGAAAGGTGTGATAATGCTGTCGCGCTAGCACCGTCGTCGGCACCAGGATGGCGGCCTGCTTGCCTCCCATCACCGCCTTAAACGCCGCCCGGATCGCCACTTCTGTCTTACCAAAACCCACATCCGCGCAGAGCAGCCGATCCATGGGTTTCGGCGCCTCCATGTCCCGCTTGATATCTTCCACACACCGCAATTGATCCGGCGTCTCCCGATACAAAAACGACTGCTCAAATTCCACCTGCCATTTGGTATCTGGAGCATGTGCATGACCGGTCAGATGCTGGCGATCAGCCGCCACCGTCAGCATCTTCGCCGCGAACTCTTCGACACTTTTTTCCGCCCCCTTGCGCGTCCGCAGCCAGCTTGCCCCGCCCAGCTTGCTAAGTGCGGGAGCCTTACCTCCAACTCCCACGTAACGGCTCACCAGATGCGCCTGCGCCACCGGCACGAACAGCTTGGCATCGTCGGCATACTCCAGCACCAGCACTTCTTCCCGCTTGCCGCCCGCCGTGCGGATCTGAATGCCCTGGTAGCGCGCCAGACCATGGTCTGAGTGAATCACCAGATCGCGCTCATTGAGCTCTCTGAGCACATCCCGCGCCTTCCGCAGCACCTCGGGATCATCCAGCTTCGATCCCCGCACTCGCCGCACCGTTTGATGTCGCCCAAACAGCTCCGCCCCGGTCAGCACCGCCAGCTTCGCCCCCGGCACCGTGAAGCCCCGATACAGCACCCCCAGCGCCCGCTCCACCTTCGCCAATGCCGCATCACCGCCACCCGCCAGCAACTCGTCGAATCGCTCCCGCTCCGCCGCATTGTGAAAAAAGATCACCGTCCGCCACCCCGCAGCCGCCCATTCCCGTACCTGCGCCGCAAATTGCTTCCGCCGTGCCTCATGCAGCACAAAATCTGAGGCATCAAACACCCCCAGCGGGTTCTCATGAATCGCGGTCGCAAAATCCTCCGCACCTTCCGCCTGCGCCGCCCCAGGCAGGATGCGCGCATCCACCTTCAACCCTACCTCCTTCAGTTCCCGACCTGACTCTACCCGCACCACCACATCCGTCTTTTTCCAATGCTCCTTCACCTGCCCACCCGCAGTTTCATCCGCCAGTCCTACCGTCAAAGACACCTCTTCCAGCCGCCGCACCGACGCCTGAGTATGCACATCAAAGACCCGCAGACTCTCGACATCCTCGTCGAAGAACTCCATCCGCACCGGCTCCTCACCCAGCCAAGTCCAGACATCCACGATTCCTCCGCGCCGCGCGAATTGTCCGCGCTCT
>JBIIUD010000723.1:0-2596 GCA_044340175.1 Verrucomicrobiaceae bacterium | reverse complement strand
TGTTTCGCCCCCTCTATAGTGGATTCCACTATCCGCCTCCTGCGGCTCTCCGCCATGCCATGAGCCGTAGCTGAGGACAATTTCCCGGTCTCCCCCAGAGGCCTAGTGTCGGCTCGTGCTCATTCAAACCCAAACACAACGCGCTATGAATACCGACTCCAACACCCTCCGTTCCGAACTCCCTGATACGACCCGCGCTCAAGCCGCAGGCCGCCGACGTTTCGTCCAAAATCTGGCTGAGAGCGAGCTCTTTCAACACTACCACCACGCCTTTCACACCCTCACCGGACTCCCACTCTGTTTGGAGCCCCTTGGCGAAGGTGAAGAGTTCAGTTTGCCCACTTCGGTCACTGGCGTGGCAGGCGTCGTTGAGACCCGCGTCCCCGTCAAAATCGGAAAGTCTTTCCTGGCCGCCCTCCGCACGGGTGGAGTACGCCTCGAGCCCGCCACTGCCGATCACTTCGCTCCCGTCGCCAAGGCCCTGCTCGATGGTGACCGCACCGCCGCTGAAATCCGTGGGGCAAGAGTCCATTTCGAGCACGTGCCCATCATGGACCCCACTCGCTATGAGGCTGCCATTGCCATCTTGAGCTCCTTCTCGATTCAACTCGGCGAGACGGCCCATCGTCTCCTCTTTGCTCACGCCACGCACGAACCCGAACCCGTGCGCAACGCCAAGAACTTCATCCACCGCCATCTGGGCGAACAAATGAGCCTGGAAACCGTAGCCACCGCCGTCAACGTCAGCCCCTTCCACTTCTGCAAGCTCTTCAAACGCGCTACCGGCCTGACCTTCACCGACTTTGTCAACCGCGCCCGAGTCGAAAAAGCCAAGCGCCTGCTCATGCGCCCCAGTGCCCGCATCACCGAGATCGCCTATGATGTCGGCTTCCAAAGCCTCTCCCACTTCAACCGCAGCTTCCGCCGTATCGCGGACGAGTCCCCCAGCGAGTTCCGCAGCCGCATGAAAGCGACGGCGGGCCGCGACATGGCTGCCGCCTAACCTCTCCCATTTTGTCCGCCCTGTTTGGCGGGCAATCCACCCTGGAGACTGCCACCTTGCGCGTTGAGTGGCGGCTCCAGGGTCTCTTTTTCTCCCTCACAGGAACAGCTGCAAAAGAAAGAGGCGTGCCTTTCGGCACGCCTCCATCATTTAACTCAAAATGGCAACCTCCCTGGTCACTGCAGCGGCTTCTCCTCGTTTCCACCTCGCGAAGGCGGGGTCACAGGCGGCGCAATCGAGCGTGTTTGAGTCGTGCTAGATGTGGTCGTGTCCACTGAGACCACCTCTTCCACCGTTCCCGACGTCGTGATCGAGCTGTTCTGACGGCGCACCGGCTCAAACATCCGCTCTGCCAGATGACGGCGGCGGGTGGTGAAACCTTCCTTGCGGTTCGCTCCCAGTGGGATTTCAAAGCGCACTCCAGCAATCCAGTTGTCCTGATAAAAATTGGCCCGATCATACCAGTGAGCAAAGACCACCATGGAAGCGAGAGGCCGGGCTTCCACGCCCAAACGCCACCCTGCAAAGTCAGACGCCCGGCTGCGGTCGCCCTGGAAATCGTAGAACCCGCCGATGAGCTTCATGTCCAGGTAGCGGTCCACATAAGGCACTAAGAGTGCGGCTTCGATGTCAAAACCCTCCATCGTCTCCTCGAACAACTCGGTGGTCGTCCGGGTCGTTGTTCGCGTCGTCGTCGTGCGGCGCACCGTCCCCGTGCTTTGATGGGTGGTGCGCACGTTGGATGTGCTGCTCACCCGCCTGTCCAGGATACTTTCATCGCTCAGAGGAACATAATAATTGGCGCGCACCTCCAGGTAACGGGTGCCCGCCTCCAGCCCAACACCCAACTGCCAGAAGTCAGAATCATTGCGGGTATTCGCAAAGTCCAAAAAGGTGTTGGCCCCAACAAAAAAACCTTCCGTCAAGAAACCCGCCACCTTTGTCTTAACCGCCTCTTCGTGGGTTTGAGAGCTGAACAAATGACGATAGCCCAACCCCAAGGAAGCCCCGAACTCACCGCCGTTACCCCATGTCAGGTACGGCTCCACAAACAAAACATCGCCACCCACGGTGCTTCCGCCATCGATCGTATTCAAAAGTGGCTGCACCAAAAACAGGCTGCCCTCCGTGAAATCACCATTGGACTTGACGCCACCCCCCAAGATCGGACCACCCCAAGTCGTGGCCTCCACTGTGGGTGACAGGTTTACCGCTTTGCTGGAGATTTCGCCGGCTTGAAGCCCAGAGGTCAGTGCCGCAGACAAGGAGAGCGCGGCCGCTCGGAGAGTGTTCGGGAGGTGGCTGTTTTTCATGAGGCGCCACTTTTGTTGGATTCACCCCAAAAAAACAACCTTATTTTCCTTATCCACTAAACTTTTATTTATGCTTTTGAGGAATTACCTTTACCTCAGCCAATCGGCCACTTCCCTCCCCGGGATTCAGTCAAACTGCCAGAGAATCCATTTGCCGAACGTAATGAACCATGACCTCTGATTGAATGAAATCCTCCGCCTTTCTCAGCTCTATTCTTTTCTCGGCCTCCGCCTTTGCCGCTGAAACACCTTCAGTTGGCCTGATCAGCTTCAATCGCGA
>JBIIUD010000722.1:0-2599 GCA_044340175.1 Verrucomicrobiaceae bacterium | reverse complement strand
CCTGCACCTCGGTCACCACGCCCAAAAAGCCGCCATCGTTGGCACGGAATTGAGCTACTTCACCCAGCGCCAACTCACTTTCGCCCGCGGCACCGCCTTCCTCCGCCTAGGCGACTGCGTGCTCGGCGCAGCCCTCGCCCAGGAGCGCCGACTCAGACCTGGCGACGTCCTTATTTCCTCACCCACTCAGGCCTTCGACCTCGCGGGTGCTTATCCCCTCAAAATGCGCGTCACCGGCATCCTTGCCCCCACCGGCACGCCTGACGACCACGCCGCCTTTGTCGATCTCAAAACCGCGTGGCTCATCGACGGACTTGCCCACGGTCACGACGACCTCACTCAGGCTCCTGCCGATCAAATCCTCGCTCAAAAGGACGGCACCATCATCGGCAACGCCTCCGTCCGGCTTTACAACGAAGTCACCGCCCAGAACGTCTCCAGTTTCCACTTCCATGGCGACTTTAAAAGTTACCCCCTCACCGCCGCGCTCGTCTTTCCGAACGACGCCAAATCCGACGCCCTCCTCAGCGGCCGCTACCAGGATCCAAAGGCCCACCCGAACCTGCAACTCGTCGCCCCCGTGGAGTGGATTCGGTCCCTCATGGCCACGCTCTTCCGCCTCGAGCGCCTCATCCTCATTCTGCTTGTCGCCACCGGCACCGCCGGACTGCTCATCATCACCCTCGTCTTCATCCTCTCCTTCCGCCTCCGTCAGCGCGAGTTCCAAACCCTCGCCGACCTCGGCATCGCCCCGCGGGCTCTCCTGCTCGTGAAACTGGTGGAAATCCTCTGCATCCTGCTCGCCGCCGCCGCCCTCAGTCTGCTCACCCTGCCCCTCGCCCACGCCGCCGCCCCGCACCTCGTGCATCTCAGCCTGCGCTGATGAGCGCCTTTCAGCCTTTCAGCCTTTCAGCTTTTCACCATCCTCCCCCTTGCACACGGCGCTGATGATGAGACTTTACTCGCTTTTCACCTGCCCCCCATCATGATCCCGAACCCCTACCGCTCCCACCACTGCAACCAGCTCCGCGCCGAACACATCGGCCAGACCATCACCCTTGCGGGTTGGGTCAATTCCGCTCGCGACCACGGCGGCGTCATCTTCGTGGACTTGCGGGATCGTGAAGGCCTCACCCAGGTCGTCTTTCGCCCCGAAGAAAACGCCGAACTCGCCGCCCAAAGCCACGACCTACGCGACGAAGACGTCATCCAGGTCACCGGCAAAGTTTCCAAACGCCTCGAAGGCACCGAAAACGCCAAACTCGGTACCGGCGAAATCGAAATCGTCGCCACCAACCTGACCGTCGTCAACAAAGCCGACGTCCTGCCCTTCCAGCTCGACCGCGAACTGTCGAACGAGGACCTGCGCATGAAGCACCGCTACCTCGACCTGCGCCGCCCCCGGATGACCAACAACATCCGCACCCGCCACCGCATCACCACCGCCGCCCGCAACTACCTCGACGGCCAAGGCTTCATCGAAGTCGAAACCCCCATCCTCTCGAACCCCACCCCCGAAGGCGCGCGCGACTTCCTCGTCCCCGCCCGCCTCAGCCCATCGAAGTTCTTCGCCCTTCCTCAGGCCCCGCAACAATACAAACAACTCCTCATGGTCGCCGGCCTCGAGCGCTACTTCCAAGTCGCCCGCTGCTTCCGTGACGAAGACCTGCGCGCCGACCGCCAGCCGGAGTTCACCCAGATCGATATCGAAGCCTCCTTCGTCACCCAGCCCGACATCATCAACCTCGTCGAAGGCCTGCTCGGCTCCATGTTCAAAGCCGCCCACGGTGCCGAAGTGCCCCAGCCCTTCCCCCGCATCACCTACCAGGAGGCCATGGACAAATACGGCTCCGACAAACCCGACACCCGCTACGGTCTCGAAATTGTCGACATGGCCGACGTCTTCGCCGACTCCGGCTTCAAGATCTTCAAGTCCACCCTCGACAACGGCGGTGTCGTCCGCGCCATCAACGCCAAAGGCTTCGCTGGCATCACCACCGGCCAAATGATCCGCCTCAACGAACTCGCCATCGAGGCCGGCATGAAGGTCAAGCAGCTCGCCTTCATCAAAGTCGAGCGCAACGCCGAAGGCGTCCTCGAATACAAATCCCCCCTCTGGAAGTTCTTCGGCGAGTCCGAACAACAAGCCCTCTTGGCAAAACTCGCCGTCGAAGAAAACGACCTCATCTTCTTCTACGCCGGCACCTGGGACGACGCCTGCAACATCCTCGGCCGCACCCGCATCGAGATCGCCAACATGCAAAAGCTCACCGAAGGCAGCACCGCGCTGAACTTCCTCTGGGTCGTCGACTTCCCCCTCCTAGCCTTCTCCCCCGAAGATCAGGCCTGGGTTGCCGTCCACCACCCTTTCACCCGCCCAAAAACCGAAGACATTCCCCTCCTCGAGGCTGGTGAATACGGCAAAGTCCGCGCCGAAGCCTACGACGTCGTCCTGAACGGCTACGAACTCGGCGGCGGCTCCATCCGGATCCACGAACGCGAACTCCAGGAAAAAATGTTCACCGTCCTCGGCGTCGGCCCCGAAGAGCAGCAGGAGAAATTCTCCCACCTGCTCGACGCCTTCCGCTTCGGCGCCCCA
>JBIIUD010000721.1:0-2600 GCA_044340175.1 Verrucomicrobiaceae bacterium | reverse complement strand
GTGCCCAGGTTGGTTCGGAAAAAGAGGTAAAGGGCGAGACCGACGGCGATGACAATGAGGGAAACACCGCCCAGCATGGCAGCATCGCGGACCCCCACGGTCCACCCGGCCAGCAGGAATTCGGACTGGTTTCCGCCGAGAACGCTCGAGACGAGGGCTTCGGCCTGGTCGGCAAGGGTGGCTTCGTTCAGCAAGGGGATGTTGCTTTTGCCCATCACGTGCAGGTTCACGGAGTACAGAGCGGTCATGACGAGAATGCCGCTCAAGAGGCCGTTGATCTTGAACTTGGTGTGCAACACTCCGGTGAGTGCGCCCGCGACCACCCCCGCCAGAAAGCCAGCGAACGTGGCCGCTAGCGGCGACCATTCGTGGACAAGGAGAATGGACGCCACCGCCGCTCCGAGCGTGACGGAGCCATCGGCGGTGATGTCTGGAAAATTGAAAATGCGGAAACTGAGATAGACCCCAAGCGCCAGTAAGGCGAGGATCATTCCGATGGTGGCGGCCCCGATAAGAAGTGTCATGTCAGAAAGTCAGGATGGAGTTGCATTGGGAAGGGGGCGCAGCGGGCTGAACCAGCAGGCTCCGCGCATGAAATCGGTTTCGCCCAAGCCTTCGAACTCCCGCTCATCGGCGAGCAGGTGCATCACCGTCTCCGCCGCAGCGCTGTTCAGCAAAGGTGCTACCATCTCCGCGAGATCCACCCGGCCCTTCGGCAGCGGGCGGTAAGGGAACACGGCTGCGTGAAAATGCCCGAGCGCCGAGGTCCCTGGCCCGATCCGGCGCATAAAGGGAAGGCTCTCCTGCGTCGGAGATTTTTCGGCGAATCCGACGATCAGGACGACCTGCCGCTCGTTCGCGCGCTCGGTGGTGAAGGTCATCCAGTCCCTCACTTCAGGAAAGGCAAGGGGGGATTGACCTGCGGTCTGGTCGGGAGAGCGTAGCAACGTGCCGCCCACGATGCCGGCGACCTCAGCCACCATGACAAAGGCAGCCGCCGAGACTGGCACGCTCTCAAAGATCGATCCGACAAGGGAGGAAAGCCCAACGACGCCGCGCGGGGTGCGAGCGGCCTCGAATCGGAGCAAGTGCGAAAAAGCGCCCCGGGCGGAAATCCCGTAGAGCAACTGAACCTCGGGAACATGTTTTCCCTCGGTGACCTGATAATCCGGCAAACTGCTGCCATCGGTGGGCATGGAAACGGCCGCGCCTGCGACCACCAGCGTTTCTCCGTAGCGGCCCGAGGCCTCTTCCGCCGTCCGGCCGAACGAGCCCAAACCCACCGACACAAGATCCGGCTCGCAGCGCAGGTGATGACTGCGTGAGTCCGCCATTTTACCTTCGGCAAACGCATCTGGCTGACCGTGCAGGCAAACGGAGAGTTCGGCCTCCGATGCCAGCGTGTGCAGTTCGAACTCCAATCCGTCCTGCTCCCATTGGCGCGGCGGGAGGGTTGCGGGTGGGGTGGCGACGCTGCCCCCCCCAGGGGCTCCACCCGGTTCCGACGTGCCAACCAGCATTCCTGCGATCCCGGACAATTGGAGCACTTCGAGGACGCCAGCGGTGGGCCGGAGCACCCGCAGTGCCCCACCGACGTTCTTGAGCTGCTTGTGATACTTTAGCAGAACTCGGATGCCTGCGGAGCTGACGTAATCGACACGGGTAAACTCCATGTCCACCCGGTGATAACCCGACTGAATCGCCATTTCGATCGCTTGACCGACCCGGTCGGCCCAGTTCGCATCGAGACGTCCATGGAGTTGCAGTTCCTGGCGGCCTTCGTCGTTGAGTGAGGTGATTTCCATGGTGCGGTTTTAGTGGACGGATTCCCCGAGCTGCAAGAGGTCCTTTGGAATCGTGATGCCGAGGCTGCGAGCGCTGGCCTGATTGAATTTGTAATTGATTTTAGCGACCAACTGAAAGGGGATGACCGCCGGTGACTCCCCACGCAGGATGCGCGCAGCCATGGCCGCCGACTCTAGACCACCGTCATAAAAGTCCCGCGAAATGGTCAGGAATGCGCCGGACTCGGCCTGGCCAGAGGCGAACCCCATCAAGGGCAGTCGAGCGCGGTTTGCCGCTTGGACGATGCTCGCGAAGCTGGCCCCAGTAAGGTTGTCAGAGATTTGGCAAACCGCATCGATGTTGCGGCTGCAAAGCGCCATAGCGGCGTCGGCGATTTCACCACTGGTGCTCACGCCCACCAATTCCACCTCGATGCCTAAAGCACTGGCAGCCTTGAGCAACTCGTCCTTGTAGTAAACCGAGTTCACCTCGGACGGCACGAACAGTGTTCCCACTCGCTTGAGGTTGGGCAAGCAGCGTCGCAATGCCGTCAGACCCTCTGCATGCGGCGCATTCACATAAGCGCCCGTGACGTTAGGCAGGTGGTCCTGATCGGTGCGCCCTGCCCCGGCCTCCATCGGGTTGCCAACGAGCGAGAAGACCACGGGTCGTTTCGCGGCACGTTGCAGTGCGACTTGCAGGGCTGGCGTTGTGACAGTGATGAGCAACTCGGACCCGTCAGAGGCAGCCGCGTCCATGATGGTGTTGAGAACCGCCATGTCACCCTGAGCATTGCGAAGAATCAATTCGTAGTC
>JBIIUD010000720.1:0-2605 GCA_044340175.1 Verrucomicrobiaceae bacterium | reverse complement strand
GGCATTCTCACTCAGATTCCTGCTAACCACGGCGCGTTCCCTGCGTCTACTCCTTCGCGATGCTCTCTTCCGAACGCCCCACCGCTGTCCGTCATCAAATCCTCGCCACGGCGACGATGGTGGCCTTCCTCATGTATCTGGACCGCATCTGCCTGGCCCAGATCATCTCCTCAGATTCCTTCCAAAAAAACATCGCCCTCACCCCAGGTCAGATCGACTGGGTCAAAGGAGGGTTTTTCTGGGCCTACGCCCTCGCTCAGGTGCCCGCGGGTTGGCTGAGTGATCGCTTCGGCACCCGCATCCTCATCACGCTCTACATCGCCCTGTGGTCACTCTTCACCGCTGCTACCAGCTTTTCCTGGGGCTTCACCACCTTGCTGCTCGCACGTCTTGGTTGCGGTCTTGCGGAAGCCGGTTATTACCCCGCCAGCTCCGGCCTGCTGACCCGCTGGGCACACATTGAAGCGCGCGGCTTCGCTAGCAGCCTCATCTCCTGGGGCGGGCGTGTCGGTGGTGCGGTCGCCCCTGGTCTCACCGCTTACGTCATCCTCCAGGCGGGCGACTGGCGTTGGGCCGGCTGGATCTACGGCTTCATCGGCATTGCCGTCGCGGGCGTTTATTGGTTCGTGTATCGCGACCACCCCCGACTGCACCCACGCTGCAACGCCGCCGAGATCGATCTCCTGGCCCAAGGCCGGGGTGAGTTCCTGCCCATCAAAGACCCACCCCGTCGCTTCCCCCTGCGTGCCGCCTGCGCCAGCGCCAACCTTTGGATGACCAATGCCGTCCAGTTCTTCACCAATATCGGCTGGGCCTTCCTCATTCTCTCTCTGCCCGACTACCTCAAAAAAGTGAAGCACCTCGACGATGGCATGAGCGGCCTCATCACCACCGGAGCCCTCACCATCGGCATCGCCGCCCTGCCTCTCGGTGGGCTCATCACCGACTGGATCACCAAAAAGCGTGGCCGCCGTCTCGGCCGCATGTTGCCCATGTCCCTCACCAAATTCGCTGCCGCCGCCTGCTACGTGCTCGCCCTGTGGACGGATTCCCCTTGGGGCATGGCCTTTGCCTTTGGCCTCGTCGCTTTCTTTGCCGACATCGGCCTGCCCGCCATGTGGACCACCATGCAGGACATCAGTGGCAAACATCAGGCTCAGCTCTTCGGTTGGTCGAACATGTGGGGAAATTTCGGCGCTGGCATTCAACCCGTCCTTTTCACCGCTGTGCTCGCCGCCTACGACACCAACCACGACTTCCACGAGGGCGTCTATCTCTGCGCCATCGCCTTCGCTCTGGCCGGACTCTTCGCCCTTTTCGTCAACGCCGAAAAACCCGTCACCGTCGAGCCCACGGGCACCTCGTCTTGAGCCCTGCCTTCGGAGGAAGACTCCGTTACCCAAACCCAGCGCAGCCGACATCGTCACTCCGAGAGTGGCGGCCACTTTGCCCGAGAACTCTCCCTTTCCCTCCCCCCTGGAATGTGATTGGATGGACGCTCTCGCATTCCTCCCATGGATCTCCGCCACCTCCGCTACTTCCAGGCCGTTGCCGAGGAGCTCAGCTTCTCGAAAGCGGCCCGCCGACTCCGCATCGCTCAGCCTGCTCTGAGCCGCGCTGTTCAGGAGGTCGAGGCCGAACTCGGTTGCCAGCTCATGGACCGTGACCGCCGCAGCGTCCGCCTCACCCCCGCCGGTGCCGCGCTGCTCCAAGAGACCGGCCTGCTTCTCGACCGCCTGGAAGAATCCCTGCGCCGCGTTCGCCGCGCCGCCTCCGGTGAGGATGGCGAACTCCGCCTCGGCTACATCGGCCCACCGACCCGCCCCTTCCTCGGCCGACTCCTGCTCGAATACCGCCGCCGCTTTCCCCGAGTCACCGTGATTCTCGAAGAGCGCACCCCAGAGCGCGTCTGGGAAATGGTGTCCAAAGGCCGCCTCTCGGTCGGACTCACCCGTCCTGTCATCGCCCACGAAGCCCTTGGACTAAAATCCCTCACCCTGCGTGAAGAATCCCTCTGCGCCGTCGTTCCCTCCCATCATCCCTTCGCCGAAAAGAAAACGCTCGCCTGGTCAAAACTCGCTACTGAGCCCATCATCCTGCTCGCACGCCGAGAAGGTGCCGGGTCCCATGACACCATCCTCGCCGCATGCCAAGAGGCTGGCTTCTCCCCACGGATCGCTCACACACCCAGCCTCATCGGCACCATCCTGCAATATGTTGAAGCCGGAGCCGGCATTGGCATTGTCCCGGAAAGTGTACTCCCTCTCGACCCCTCCCTGCGCCTCCTCCCCCTCACTCCCCGCCACACCATCCCCCTCGTCATGGTCTGGTCCAAAGACGGCGACGACCCGCCCGTCATCGCCTTCCGTGACCTCATCCAAGACTGGCTCAAAACCAACCTCCTCTGGCCCCACTAACAAATCACTGCCCACTTCTAATTATTAATAACTGACCACTGACCACTGATTACTGACCACTGATTACTGCCCCCTCCCCCCTCATGTCTCAACCCGAACCCCACCTCGCCATCCTTGGCCCTGGCCTGCTCGGCGGCTCCCTGGCTCTTGCGGCCAAAGCTGACGGCGCGGCCACCCGCGTTTCCCTC
>JBIIUD010000719.1:0-2610 GCA_044340175.1 Verrucomicrobiaceae bacterium | reverse complement strand
GGGTGTCGGGGAGCCAGGGTTTTTGGGTGGTGGCGGCGTGGAGATTGGCGACGGTGACTCGGGCGATCTCGGCGAGGGCTTCGTGGGTGAGGAAGGCTTGATGGGCGGTGATGAGGACGTTGGGAAAGGAGAGCAGACGGGCGAGTTCGTCATCTTGGAGTCCGTGCTCGGAGTGGTCCTCAAAAAAGACGCCTTCCTCTTCTTCATACACGTCCAGGGCGACGCCACCCAGGTGACCGGCCTTTAAGGCCTCGATGACGGCGCTGGTTTCCACGAGCTTGCCACGGCTGGTGTTGACGAGGTAGGCGCCGGGCTTGAGGCGAGCGATGGTTTCGGCGTTCAGGAGGTGATGCGACTCTGGGGTGAGGGGGAGGTGGAGGCTGAGCACGTCTGATCGGGCGAAGACTTCGTCCAGAGGGGCGTAGGTGACGCCGTGAGTGGCGGCCCACTCGGTCTGGGGGAAGGGATCGCTGGCGAGGACGTGGCAGCCGAACCCTCGGAAGATCTGGGCGGTGCAACGGCCGATCTTTCCGGTGCCGACGATGCCGATGGTCTTGCCGTGGAGATCAAAGCCGACGAGGCCAGCGAGGGCGAAGTTGAACTCTCTGACGCGGTTGTGCGCGCGATGGATTTTGCGATTGAGGGTCTGCAAGAGGGCGACGGTATGCTCGGCGACGGCGTGCGGGGAGTAAGCGGGCACTCGAGTGACGGCGAGGCCGAGCTGCTTGGCGGTGCGAAGGTCCACGTTGTTGAATCCAGCACAACGCAGGGCGATGTGCCGGACGCCGTGGGCGGCTAAGGCATTCAGGCAGGTGGCGTCGATCTGGTCATTGACGAAGAGACAGACGGAGGTGGCATCTGCAGCGGTGGCGGTGGTGTCGCTGTCGAGGCGAAACTTGTGAAAGCGCCAGTCGATGCTGTCTGCGCCAGGGGTGGCGAGCATGTGCTCGCGGTCGTAGGGCTTGGTGTCGTAGAAGGCGACGGTGGTGGGCATGGGGATGGAGGTGCTTGGTGAGTGGCTGATCACTCGGGGGCTTTGCCTGCGGCTCGATTGCCGCCGAAGCGGACCCATTTTTCGAACTCGACGGCAAGGAAGGAAAGGACGGCGACGGCACCGATGCGCAGCCAGGACTCTGGGCCGAGCGGGGTGGTGTGGAAGAGGTGGTTCATGACGGGGGCGTAGGTGAAGAAGAGCTGGGCGACGATCATGGCGGCGGCACCGAGGAGAGCGAAGCGGTTGGTGAAGAGGCCGATGGAGTGGAGGGAGTGATTGAGCGATCGGCAACCGAAGAGGTAAGCGAGCTCGACCATGACGATGACGTTGACGACGGCGGTGCGCGCCTCAGCGATGGTTTCTCCGGCGACGGTCATTTCATGGAAGAAGAGCCAGAAGCCGCCGCCGATGATGAACAAGGAGATGAGCCCGGTGCGCATGATGAGGGGGAAGGTGAGCAGGGGGCGCTGCGGGTCCCGGGGTGGGCGGTCCATGAGGTCTTTTTCATTGGGCTCAAAGACGAGCATGAGGCCGAGGAAGATGGCGGTGGCCATGTTGATCCAGAGGAGCTGGACGGGCAGGATGGGGAGGGTGAGGCCAAACAGGATGGCGACGAGGATGATGCAGCCTTCGCCGAGATTGGTGGGGAGGGTCCAGACGATGAATTTGCGGAGGTTGTCGAAGACGCCGCGGCCTTCTTCGACGGCGGCTTCGATGGTGGCGAAGTTGTCGTCGATGAGCAGCATGTCGGCAGCGCCTTTGGCGACATCCGTGCCGGCGATGCCCATGGCGATGCCGATGTCTGCCTGCTTGAGGGCGGGCGCGTCATTGACGCCGTCTCCGGTCATGGCGACGATATGGCCGCGACTCTGCAGGGCGCGGACGAGGCGGAGCTTTTGCTCAGGGGCGACGCGGGCGAAGACTTCAGTGCGGTGGGCGATGTCGGGGAGGTCGGTGTCGCTGATGGTTTCGAGTTCCTGTCCGGTGATGGCCTGGATGCCGTCTCTGCCTGAGTCTGAGATGCCGATGCGCTCGGCGATGGCGCGGGCGGTGATGGCGTGGTCGCCAGTGATCATTTTCACCTGGATGCCAGCGCGGCGGCAGTTGGCGACGGCGCTGATGGCCTCGGGCCGTGGGGGGTCGATCATGCCCTGGAGGCCGAGGAAGGTGAGTCCATCCTGGATGTGCTCGTGTTGGAGGTCGTGATGATCGGTGGCGGTGTGGCGGCGGGCGAGGGCAAGGACACGCAGTCCTTGGGCGGCCATGGCAGCGACTTGGGCCTGGATGGTGTGGGGGGCGAGCGCGGTGGTGAGGGTGCCATCGGCATTGAGGGTGTCTCGGCAGCGGGGGAGGATTTTTTCAACGGCTCCGACTTTGTAAATGGTGTGCTGGTTCGGGCTGCTGTGCAGGGTGGCGCGGAACATGTGTTCGGACTCGAAGGGGATCATGCTGAGGCGCGGGTGGGCGTCCTGGGTGTCGGCATGGGAAAGGCCGGCCTTGGCGCCTGCGACGAGGAGGGCGGCTTCGGTGGGGTCTCCCTGCATGAGGTGGCGACCTTCTTCGATGATGAGTTGGGAGTCGTTGCAGAGGACACCGGCGCGCAGGCATTCGAGCAG
>JBIIUD010000717.1:0-2613 GCA_044340175.1 Verrucomicrobiaceae bacterium | reverse complement strand
CAGTCTGTTCATCAGCCGGATGGCAGTGCCCGTGCTGTATTACATGTTCAATGCGCGAAATCGCGGATCGGAAGGGACTGCAGGAGCGGCGGTGGCCGACACAGCAGACTGAAGTGACGAAGGAGTGATCAAACGATTCATTTACGAGAAGAAGCCCAATCAGCACAATTATATGAACGCAAACGTTGGAACCATTGACCGCACCCTGCGCATTTTGGCAGGACTTGGGCTCATTGCCTATGGCATCGTGAATCAAAGCTGGGTCGGGGCCATTGGGCTCGTGCCACTGTTGACAGGGTTGGTCCGATTCTGCCCGGTGTATTGTCCTTTGGGCATCAATACCGCAGGCAAGTCAGGAGGCGGAGACGGGGGCTCCTGCGGATGCGGCGGCGGCAAATGCGGCTGAGGAACAGACTATCATGAGTGTTTTCATTCCCGTTTTGGTAGGGGCAGGCCTCGGTGCTTTGATGGGGTATTACGGGCAGTGCTCTTCTGGAACCTGCCCGTTGACCTCGACGTGGTGGCGTGGGGCCATTTATGGGGCAGTTCTGGGTTTGGTTTTCAGCCAAGGCGGCAGTCGGTGATTCAGCCAAAGGGACCGTTGTCGCCGAGGCCGTAGGCGGTGGCGACGGTTTCGCCTTCGTCCTCCTCGAAATAAATCCGGAGGGGACGGCAGCAGATCTCGCAGTCGTAGTCCACGTCTGAGGGAAGTTCGTCGGGATAGGGGGCGGGAACGGAGAAGACTTCGAAGCAAGATGGGCAGGTGACGTCGGCGGAGTGCATGGGGTCAGGCGGTGGGCGGAGTGGGAAAAAGATGCATGAGGGCTTGGCGGCGATAAGTGAAAATTTTCTGGAGCATGGGACGGACGAGGATGGGGTGGGCTAGTTCGCCAAAGGGCTGGAAGGGGAGGGCGTAGTGGATGGTGTCAGTGATCTCGCAAGAGGTTTCGGAGAGCGGGGTGATGAGGTGGCGGTGACGCCAGAGATGGTAGGGGCCGGTGCGTTGCTCGTCGATGAAGGAGACGCCGGGATCGACATGAGTGATGTGGGTGAGCCAAGTTTTCCAGATGAAAGGGGCGAGCTGGATCTGAAACCAGAGCATCTGACCGGGAAAAACGGGGGCAATTTGATCACCGCCGGGGCGTCGCATGGGGAGGTCTGGTGGGGTGAGTCGGGCGAGATTGGCCGGATTGGAGAAGAAATCCCAGGCAGCAGAGGCAGGAATCGGAAGGGTCTGAGATTGATGCAGGGTATGGATGATCACAAAGGATGAACGCTTGATGAGCAGGCGTGGTTTGGATTTCGGGGTTGAGCTTGCGGGTGGAGTGGGTTTGGTTGGGGGGCGCTATGAAGTATGTTTCGACACGAGGATTGACCAAGCCGCATTCTTTTTCGGAGGCGGTTGAAGTAGGATTGGCACCGGATGGAGGTTTGTTCCTTCCGGAAGAGCTGCCGTCGATCTCGAGTCATTTGGAAGCGTGGTCGGTGCTGTCCTATGCGGAGCTAGCGGCGGAGTTTTTCGCGATCTTTGCCCCCGAGATTCCAAAGGCGGAATGGCACGAACTGACGGCTGAGGCGTATGCGCGGTTCGAAGTGCCTGAAGTCGCACCGCTGGTGAAGCTCGATGAAAAAACCTATGTCCTGGAGCTGTTCCACGGGCCGACGCTAGCGTTCAAGGACTTTGCGTTGCAGCTGCTCGGGCTGCTTTACAAGCGGCAGGTGCGGATGAGTGGGCGCTCCATCGCCATCCTCGGGGCGACGTCAGGGGACACCGGGAGTGCGGCGATTCATGGCTGCATGGGGCAGGAGGGCATCATGATTTTCATCATGTATCCAGATGGTCGTGTGGCGCCGCTGCAGGAGCGGCAAATGGCTTGCACCGGGGCGGCTAACGTGTTTGCGATGCCGGTGCCGGGCACGTTTGACGATGCGCAGCGGATCGTGAAGGAGGCGTTTGCGGACACAGCTTTTGTCGAGCGTTGTGGGCTCTCGGCGGTGAATTCGATCAACATCGCGCGTGTGCTGGCACAGTGTGTTTATTACATTTGGGCTTGGCTGCGGCTGCCAGTGGAGGTCAGGGAGACGGCAGAGTTTGTGGTGCCGACGGGTAATTTTGGCAATGTGTTGGCAGGCTGGCTGGCGGCGCAGATGGGTTTGAAAACGGGAGGTTTCCGGGTAGCGACAAACCAAAACGACATCCTGTATCGCTTTTTCAAAACAGGGCGCTACGCGGAGGGAGTGGTGAAGCCGAGCTTGGCTCCGAGCATGGATATCCAAGCGGCATCCAACTTTGAGCGGTTTCTGTATTTTATGCTGGGAAGAGACCCTGAAAGGGTGCGCGCGGTCATGGGGCAGATGAAAGCGGGTGAGGGGGTGGATTTCGGCGAAATGGAGACGGGTTTCCGCGCATCCCGCATGAGTGATGACGAGATCCCGGGCGTGATTGAGCGTCTCTGGCGGGAGTCAGGCTATGTGGCCGATCCGCACACAGCCTGTGCGTTCGTTGACATGGCGGTAGACAGAGTGAGCGTGGTGCTGGCGACGGCAAGTCCGGCGAAGTTCCCCGAGGTGGTGCTGAGTGCGACGGGCAAGGAGCCGACTCACCCCAGTTTG
>JBIIUD010000716.1:0-2614 GCA_044340175.1 Verrucomicrobiaceae bacterium | reverse complement strand
ACCTCCCGCTTCGGGATCCGCACCAGCGCATGGAAGTGATTTCCCATGATGCAGTAAGTCAGCAGTTTGACCCCACAAAACGCCGCTAAGCGCTTCATCACCCGCAGCAGCGCCTCCTTTTCCGTCTCATCAAAGAACACCGCTCCCCCACAGGTGCGACTCATCACATGGAAGCAGTTCGACTCAATGTGCCCCAACCCCCGCACCCGCCGCCGACCCCTACTCGGCCGATTCATCCCCGGATACACCCCCGTCAAAGCCTTCACCCCCACCAGCGGGTCTAAGGTCACGTCTTCAGCACTCTCCATCCAAACCCAATAACCAAAAACCCCAGCCGCGTCAACTATTATATACATTGTATATTATATTGTATATTATATAACCGCGCAAACCCAAGCGTCAGAGCGACTGGCTGCCTGCCCTTCAACAGCTTCAGCAACAGCTCAAGTCCGCTTTGGACAGGGGTGATGACATCATCTATCACTGGTCACTCTGAACGCGTGGCTCCGCAGCCACCGCGACCGGCCGGAAGAGCCGCAGGCAGCCGCAGTCCAGGGCCGCTAACTCAACGGCTCCGGCGCGGTCAGGCGCAGCCATTTGGCCAACGTGGCGCGGCTGCTGGCATAAACTGGCTTGCAGAGGACCAAGCTGAGTACACTCACTGTGTTGGTCCATCCACACACCGCACCAGATGACACGTCAGAGTCTGTGACGACAAAGAACGCTTTGACCCATGCCTCGGAAAAAACGGTCGTGTTGAGCACAAAGGCGGCGGTGAGCAGTAAGGCGGCCACTGTCACCGGATTCTCCCTGATGTCCCTCCGCCAGGTGATGACCAGAGGCACGGCGGCAGCGGCAGTGATGAGGAGCAGATAGCGCAGCACCGGCACATCCTCATGGGAGCTGCCGAGCACAGCCTGCACAAGCAGATGCGCGCTACTGACAAGACCAAGGAGGAACCAGAAGGCTTTCATGCGGTATCTTGGCGGACTTGGACGAAGTCTGACTGAAAATCCAAGTATTTCTCACTGACGCCGCTGCCGCCGCTATGGAAAAAGCTGCGCAGTGTCTCCCCTGTTGCTGGGGCATTCAGCCATACACCACGGCGCACCACTTCGGTGAAGGATTCGTCTCCCCGCTTAGCCCGCCGGAGCTTCTCATAAGCATCCAACTCCAAGGTGATTGTTTTGGTCGCCATGCCAGATTTACGCACGGAATGCGAAAATCGACAACTGACTTTCACGCCCACGTCGCAAGCCCAAAAAAAGCTCAGACAACGCTCAAGCCGGCGGCCGCGACAAGGGCTTCATCGGCGACGGGTTTGCCTGTCAGTTCGGGTTTGCAATCGGACCGCAACTCCTCACCAAATTTTTTAATGAAGCTCTGGGTCGGCCAGGAGGCGGCTTCGCCAAAGGCACAGATGGTTTTGCCTTCGATTTGGTTGGCCACCGTTTCGAGGGTGTCCACGTCATCCGGGCTGGCATTGCCAGCGACAATGCGGTCGCTGATTTTTTTCATCCACAGGCTGCCTTCACGGCAGGGGGTGCACTGGCCGCAGCTTTCGTGGGCGTAAAAGTTGTTCAGGTTGTTGATGACCCAGGTCATGCTGCGGGAGTCATCCATGATGATAACTCCACCAGACCCAGCCATGGTACCGCATTGGGCCATGGTGTCGAAGTCCATGGGGATGTCCATGATGCCGATCTCACGTCCGTCCTTGAGTTTGAATTTTTCGTCGGCACGAAGCACTTTCGAGGAACTGCCGCCAGGGATGATGGCCTTCAATTTGCGGCCGGGCTTCAACCCTCCGCAAAGGACGTCGACGACTTCGCCCATGGTGACCTTACCCACTTCGACTTCGTAGTAGCCGGGATTTTGCACGTCGCCAGAGACGCAAAGGATGCGGGTGCCGGTGTTGTTCGGGGTGCCTAGATTGGCGTATTGCTCGCCGCCCATCTCCAGGATGTGCTTCACATGGCATAGGGACTCGACGTTGTTGACAATCGTCGGGCACATGTAGAGGCCGAGCGCGGCGGGGAAGTAGGGCGGCTTGATGCGCGGATAGGGGCGCTTGCCTTCGAGGGATTCGATGAGGCCGGTCTCCTCACCGCAGATGTAGGCACCGGCACCGCGGTGGACGTAAAGCTCGCAATCGAAGCCGGAGCCTTGGATGTTTTTGCCGAGGAAGCCTTTTGCATGCGCTTCGGCGATGGCCTTCTCGACGATGATGGCGGCCATCGGGAACTCTTCCCGGATATAGATGTAACCGAGTTTGGCTCCGACGGCGAAGCAGGCAATGATCATGCCCTCCAGCAATTGATGCGGGTCCTGGTGCAGGATGTAACGATCTTTGAAGGTGCCTGGCTCGGACTCATCGGCGTTGCAGATGATGTAAACGGGTTTGGTGTTGGTGGGGGGGATGAAGCCCCACTTCACTCCGGTCGGAAAGCCTGCACCGCCACGCCCACGCAGACCGGATTTCTTCACCTCGTTGGTGATGTCTCCAGGAGCCATGGTGAAGGCTTTTTTGAGCTGCGCATAGCCGCCGTTGCTCAGGTAGCAGTCGATGGAGGGGTCATAGCCTGCGCGATCGATGTTCTTGAAGATCAAGCGA
>JBIIUD010000715.1:0-2616 GCA_044340175.1 Verrucomicrobiaceae bacterium | reverse complement strand
CACTCAGATCGCTCAGAAGCAAAATGCCCTCATGGGCGGTGGTTTGGATGCCGCAGGCGGTGACTCCATGATGATGATGGGTGCTGCAAGTGGGGGTGGAATGGCCAAAGAAGAACCCGCCGCAGGCGGTGAAGGTGCCGGCAAGTTCCTCAGCTACGCTGGCTGGCGTCTGCTGCGCGCTTCCGAGCTACCTCAGCCTGAGCGTGGTGGGCACTTCCTGGCTGAATTTGGTCAGTCACCCCGGTCTTTGATCGACGGTGGTTCCAAAGTGGGCTCCGTGCCGCAGGTTCTGATGATGATGAACGGTGGAGCTCAGGAAATGCTCACCAATCGCCAGTCCCTCATTTTCCGGGCCATGGACAAAGTGACCAATCCGGCGGACAAAGTGGAGGCTCTTTTCCTCAGCGTGATGAGCCGCAAACCGACTCTGCAGGAGAAGGACATTGCGAAGCGTGAAATCGGAACTCATGGCGAGCAAGGCTACTCCAACATGATTTGGGCGCTCATCAATACCCGTGAATTCATCTTTATTCAGTAAACCACCCGACTCCATCAAACCAACGCGAAAAGATCAGAATATGAAAACGACACTCAATAAGTTCGACGAGTTTTCCCGCCGCCAATTCATGGAGCGGGTTGCTAAAACCGCCCTGGGCGTGACCCTGCTTCCAGTAGGCGCGCAGATGGCCAAAGCCGCTGAAAAAGGCGGCACTGCCAAGCGGGTGATTTACCTGTTCATGGAAGGCGGGATGTCCCACATCGACACCTTCGATCCAAAGACCGGGTCCACCAAGGGCGCGTCGGATCCGGTCAAGGCGGACTCGGGTTCGGGTAACATTGACTTCCTTGGCGGCTACCTGCCAAAGCTGGCCAAACAGGCGAACAAGCTCTCCATCATCCGTTCCATGTCCTCCAAGACAGGTGTGCATGAAAGCGGACGCTACATCATGCGCACAGCGTATGAACCACGGGGAACGATCATTCACCCTTCGATGGGCGCATGGGCTTCCCACTTCTTGGGCCGTATTGAAGGCGTGATGCTTCCTGATAGCGTGACCATTGGCAATGGCGGCCATCCTGGTGCCGGCTTCTTCCCGCCTGCACTCAGCCCGATCCCGATCACCAATGCTGCAACGGGTCTGCAAAACACCCGCTCCGCCGTTGGAGATGAAGTGTTCACCAAGCGTGTGGCGCTCATGGATGAGTTTGACAGTTCCTTCCGGAAGAAGTTCCAGAGTGAAGATGTGAAGGCCTACACTGAGTTCTATGACGAAACCATGAAGTTGCTGAAGAGCGAGGACTTGGCGGCCTTCGACATTACCCAAGAACCTGCCAACGTTCGTGAGAAATACGGCAACAGTGGTTTTGGCCAAGGCTGTCTGTTGGCACGTCGTCTGGTTGAGAACGGTGTGCGTTTTGTGGAAGTTCAAGCCGGCGGCTGGGACATGCACAACGGCATTGATCAAGCCATGACCAACAATGGTGAAATGCTCGATACGGCCTTCAGCGCGCTGATCTCTGATCTCGATGAAAAAGGTCTGCTCAAGGACACGCTGGTAGTTCTGGGTTCCGAATTCGGACGTACGCCGGACATCAACGAGAACAACGGTCGTGACCACTACCCCTTGGTTTACAGCACGGTGTTTGCCGGCGGTGGCACCAAGGGCGGCTTCGTCTATGGTTCGTCCGACAAGGATGGCAAGCGTGTGGCTGACAAACAAACGGCTCCCGAGGACTTCGTCGCCACGATCGCTCACGCGATGGGGCTGCCGATCGGTGAAGTCGTCATGTCGCCTTCTGGCCGTCCGTTCACGGTGGGTCACAAGGGTGTGCCGGTCACGGACATCTTCGCGTAACCGCGCGAATTTCAACTTCAACGGGGCTGTGGCGGATTTTCTGCCACAGCCCTTTTTTTGTTTTGATTCGAATCGGCTGCGGCCACTGAGAGCCCAGAGAGCTATTGCTCGCTGACTTCATAGCGGGCTCGTCGGCTGTTTAGCCAGCGGATGCCGAGCATGTCCATGGTGGCGCGTAGGGCGCGATTGCCGAAGCCATATTTGCTGACACCGTGAACGCGCGGGCGATGATTGACGGGCAGCTCGGTGACACGATAGCCCATGTTCCGAATGAGCGCGGGGATGAAGCGGTGCATGCCGTTGAACAAAAGCAGGGCCTCCCGGCAGGGTTGGCGCATGACTTTTAAGGTGCAGCCGGTGTCCCGGACGCCATCGCCAACGAAACGTGAACGCACGAAGTTGGCGATGCGGCTTTGCAGACGCTTGAAGGGCGTGTCTTTGCGCTTGGCGCGATAACCGCAGACAAGGTCGTAACCCGGTGCCTCGTCCAGTTTCGCGATCATGGCCGGGATGTCTGCCGGATCGTTTTGAAGATCGCCATCCATGGTGGCGATGAGGCGGCCGCGCGCATGGTTGATTCCAGCATGCATGGCGGCGCTTTGGCCTGCATTGCGTTTGAAGGCGAGCACACGCACGCGCGGTCCGCGTTGAATCCTTTGTAGGGTTGCGTCAGAGGAGCCATCATCGACGAGCACCAGTTCGTAGTCGATCCCCGTCAAAGCGCCGTCGATTTCCAATTGGAGTTCAGCGATGTTATCCT
>JBIIUD010000714.1:0-2617 GCA_044340175.1 Verrucomicrobiaceae bacterium | reverse complement strand
ACTCGTGCCGCCGCCGCCTGAAGATCGAGATTGCCCGCCAGAGCCTCCGCGATCAAATCACGCAGGACGGGGTCCTTATACACCGACCGCCAGTCAAGATCACCCATGCTGGCTTCGGCTTTACCGCTGAAGCGAAAGACGGACGGGGAGCTGACACCTGGTCGGCTGTAGTTGGGTCCGACATTGCAGGCCGTTAGCAGCAGTCCGGAGCAAAGAAGCAAGTGGGGCAATCGGTAGTTCATGGAAGCCTGGGAAAAATCAGTGGGAAACGGGCGGAACAGAGGGACTGGCAGGGACTGGCTTTGCGCCACCACGCTCGACAAGGCGTTGCACAAAGACATAGCAAACCGGGATCAAGAATAGCCCCAGCACGGTGGCTATGCTCATACCAAAGACCACCCCAGTGCCCATCGTGCTGCGGGAGGCCGCACCTGAACCACTGGCCAACATCAGCGGCACACAGCCGAGAATGAACGCGAACGAGGTCATCAAGATCGGACGCAACCGCAGTTTCGCCCCTTCAATGGCGGCCTCCAAAATGGGCACGCCTTCCTCCCGTTTCATCTTGGCAAACTCGACGATGAGGATGGCGTTCTTCGCCGCCAGTCCGATCAGCATGACGAGACCAATCTGAGCATACACATTGAGTTCATAGTGACGCAGGAACAAGCCGACCAAAGTACCCAAAATCACGGTCGGTGTGGCCAGCAAAACCGAGAAAGGCAACCCCCAACTCTCATACTGCGCTGCCAGTAGCAGAAACACAAAGATCAGCGCCATGCCAAAGATGACCGGCGCCTGCCCCTCTGACTTTTTCTCCTGAAGGGTCAGCCCTGACCATTCGTACCCAACGTCAGAAGGCATCTCTGCCATCACTTCCTCAATGGCCTTCATCGCTTGGGCAGAACTGTAACCAGGAGCCGGTGCCCCCATGATCTCAGCCGAGAGGTACAGGTTGAAGCGTGTGGTGAAGTTAGGACCAGAAATCTGGCTCACGGAGACCAGCGTACTCAGCGGCACCATGCCGCCTGAGGTATTGCGAACATACAAATGCCCAATGTCCTCCGGCTGACTCGTGAATTTTGGCTCTGCCTGGAGGAAAACTTTGTACACCTTCCCAAAGCGCACGAAGTCATTCACATAGAGTCCACTCAAATACGCTTGCAGCGTCTGAAACACACTGTCCACAGGCACCCCCAGCACACGCGCCTTTTCTCGGTCCAAATCCACCTTCACTTGGGGTGTGGCAGGATTGAAGGTCGTGCTGATCCGCCCGATTTCCGGACGCTTTGACGCCGCTAACTTGAGTTGATTCACATACCCCGCCAACTGCTCCACGGTGCCACCAGAGCGATCCTGCAACTGCAGTGTGAATCCGGATACGTTACCGTACCCAGGCAAAGGCGGTGGTCCGAAGGCAAAAACCCGCGCCCCAGGAATCGCATAAAACTTTTTGTTCCATTCACGCGCGATCTCACTCGCCTTCATACCAGGATCTTTGCGCTCCTCCCAGTCTTCCAGTCCGACAAACATCATCGCTGAGTTAGGAAAGTTCAGCGTGTTCATGATGTTGAACCCAGCCAAACCCAGCGCCGAGCGCACACCGTGGGTACTGCCAACGATGGCCTCCACCTGCTTCAAGACGGCGTCTGAGCGTTGCAATGAAGCCCCCTCAGGCAATTCCACAGCAATGAAAAGGTAGCCCTTGTCCTCGTCCGGGATGAAGCCTCCAGGCACATGCTTACCCAGCACATAAATGCCCCCAAACACCGCCACCAACAGCAGCATGGAGCGCGTCGCCTTCCGCGCAAGACCGCCCACAATGCTGCCATAACCAGCGGTAAGCCGATCGAAGCCTCGATTGAACACCCGGAAGAAAGCAGCAATCGGTCCCCGTCCCGGTGTCGGGGCTTTGAGCAGGAGCGCTGACAGAGCGGGACTTAGAGTCAGTGCATTGATCGCTGA
Organism: Verrucomicrobiaceae bacterium; assembly: GCA_044340175.1. Taxonomy (GTDB): domain Bacteria; phylum Verrucomicrobiota; class Verrucomicrobiia; order Verrucomicrobiales; family Verrucomicrobiaceae; genus JAGRPD01. Next base: position 652 of record JBIIUD010000714.1, on the reverse strand, counting down.
AAAGATGACCGAGACCGCAATCGTGATGGCAAACTGCTGATACAGCCTGCCCGTGACCCCACCCATGAAGGCCACAGGGACAAACACGGCGCACAGAATCAGCGCAATGGCAATGACCGGACCAGACACCTCCTTCATCGCTTGCCGAGTCGCCTCCACTGGAGACTTCCCACGCTCCAAGTGATGCTGCACGGCCTCCACCACCACGATCGCGTCATCGACAACGATACCGATCGCTAGCACCAGTCCAAACATGGTCAGGACGTTCACACTAAAACCCAGCAGAGGGAAGGCGATGAAAACCCCCAGCAAAGAAACCGGCACGGTCAGCATCGGGATGATCGTCGCCCTGAAACTTTGCAGGAAGATGTACACCACGAGCAATACCAAAATAATGGCCTCAAACAAAGTGTGCACGATCTCCTCCATGGAGGCTTTGATCGGCAGGGTCGAGTCGAGCGTGACTTCATACTCCATGTCGGAAGGAAAACGAAGTTTGGCTTCCTCGAGGACCTTTCGAACATTGTCCGCCGTCTCCAGAGCATTCGCTCCAGGGGCAAGATAAACCCCAATGGCACCCGCAGGCTTCTGGTTCAGCCGAGCGCGCATGTCATAGGTCTGGGCTCCGAGTTCGACATTCCCGATGTCCTTG
>JBIIUD010000713.1:0-2621 GCA_044340175.1 Verrucomicrobiaceae bacterium | reverse complement strand
CGTGGACTGGGATTTAACGCGGTAGGGTGGCGGGAGTTGCAGCGGAATTGAAGGAGTATTTTGGGATTTGGTGACGAGGTCAAGCAGGTCAGGGCCGTTATCGGAGTCAACCCCTGCCTGAGATCCCTCCCGCAGGCCTTCTGGGTGACCGAAAAAAGACACCCTACGGAGGTGGTTTCCTAAGCTTGTCAAAGACCAACCGTTTGCATAAAATCTGCCGATTGTCTGTTCATACGCCACCCCAACCTGCCATGCGCCCTTTGATTCTCCTCGCCCCGGTCATTTGTGTCCTGAGTTCCACTGCGCTCCTCAACGCGCAGGAATATCGCACCTTCAAAAGCAGCAAGGGTGTCGAGATCCGCGCGCGGCTCATGGGGGTGCAGAACGGTCAAGTCACCATCATCAAAGAGGACGGCACGCCCTTCACGGTGCCAGTGTCGGCTTTTTCACCCGAGGATCAAAAGTTCATCCAGGACGCAGGCGCGGCCATAGCCTCTGGCTTCATCACCAAGCCCAGCCCCAATGACAACCTTCCCGTGGAGGAGTTGAACACCCTGGTGGGCGCACCCATCTTTGGAGAAACGGTGCTTTGGGAGAGTGATGCTGAAGCCGTCGCCACCAAGCTGGATCTGCGCTCCGAGTCCAAGACCAAAACCCAGAGCAGCTTCCGGAGCTACCCCAAGGAGGACTACCGTCTCTTCGGCGCTCGTCCCTACTCCGTGGCGCTTTATGCTGAAAATGGCAAGCCAGTACAGTTCTCCATGGTCTTTGCTAATAAGGGCGACTTTTTCGGCGCTGCGGGATCGGGCGAGGAACACTTTGACAAAAAGGCTGCACCGATCGCGGCCATGGAAAAGTTGGCCGCCGCAATGAAAAAAGACATCGACGACGTCACTGCCGTGCTCGCTACCAAACTCGGTCAGCCTGTGAAGCAGCGTTTTGGCGAGGGCGAAGGCCGCCGCAACGTGTACCGCTGGGACTGGCGTGGGCACTCGATTCTACTCTCTGAAGTGGAGGGCGAGTATGTCGGCATCGAGGTCGCCACCCAGGCCTTTGCGGATGCCGGTGGGCGCGTGGCCAAATTAAAGGACGTGGAGATCCGCGCTCAAGCCGCTGCCAACGTGCAACGGCGTGAGAACGGAGACATCGTCATCCAGGACATCCCCATGGTGGATCAGGGCCCGAAAGGCTACTGCGTGCCCGCCACCGCTGAGCGCGCCATGCGCTATCTGGGCGTTCCTGCGGACATGTACGTGCTGGCCATGGCAGGCGGCACAGGACTCGGTGGCGGCACCGTGGTGAACGTGCTGCTGGAGGCGGTGGGTAAGGACATCAAACGCAAAGGTCGCTCCTTCGACGCGTGGCGCGGGCCCTTGAAAGTCAAAGAGCTGGCCAAATACCTCGACAAAGGGGTGCCTATCATCTGGGGCATCTATTCCACCACCGAATGGAACGCCACCGCTGACGATCGCACCAAAGCCCGAGCAGAGACCACCGACTGGGCCGCCTGGAAAACCAAGATGGCAGAGGTCAGTGGCTCCGCCACGCTGGTAAAGGATCGGGACAAAGCGCACGTCGTGCTCATTGTTGGCTACAATCCAGAGACCAACGAGATCGCCTTTAGCGACAGCTGGGGAGAGCGCTTCAAAGAGCGCTGGATGACCCTAGCCGAAGCTGAGTGCATCTCGCAGCAGGAGTTCTGGGTGGTTGGGTTTTAGCAAAAGGTCGATTGATGTTCGGGCCAGATCTCTCTTGGTGATGTCCGTAACTTTGAGCAAATAGAAGGATTAATCTTTGCCGCCTACGAATTTCGTGACACTGAGAGGTTATGATCAGGACCGCCTGTTTTTTCTTTTGTGTTTCGCCCCTCTTCGCTGCTGACATCACGCTCAAGCCTGGCAACCTCAATGCCGTTCTCGAAGAGGCTCGCAAGGCTCCGAAACCGGTACGCATCGTCGTGGAAGAGGGCGTGCATACGATCACGGAGACGATCACCCTCGGCAAAGACGACTCGCAGGTGACTTGGAGTGGCAAGAACGCCGTCTTCATGGCTGGCAAGCCGATCACCGGTTGGGTCAAAGAAGGTGCGCTGTGGAAAGCCACGCTGCCGGACAAAGCGTGGAAGTTTGAGCAGCTCTGGATCAATGGCCGCCGCGCCACGCTGGCTCGTTCGCCGAACAAAGGCTACCACCACATCACCGAGGCCGTCGGAGCGGGGGTGTTCCCGGATTTGAAGGAGAACATGAACTTCCATGCCTTCAGCATCGCCCAGCCCGAGTATGACGTGCTCAAAAGCATCCCGCAGCCCGAGCGTGACGACGTTTTGCTCACCGTGACGCATGCCTGGGCCGTGGGGCAATGCCGCATCAAGGCGCTGAACGACGAAGCGCTCGCCGTGCAGATCAAAGGGCGGGCGCGGTATCCCTTTGTCGAGTTCGAGCCGGATCAGCGCTTCTGGATGGAGAACTATCGCGCCGCGCTCGATGCGCCGGGCGAGTGGTATCTCGACAAGGCAAAGGGCGAGCTGCTCTACCTGCCGTTAGCCGGCGAGGACATGACGAAGGCAGAGGTCATCGCGCCGGTGGTGACGAAGTTCATCGTCGTGAAAGGCGCACACGACG
>JBIIUD010000712.1:0-2628 GCA_044340175.1 Verrucomicrobiaceae bacterium | reverse complement strand
TACACCAAGTTTTCTCGCTTCTTCAAAGAAGGCATCGCCACTGACCACGCTCATCGCGATGCCATTGCCAAACTCCTCCGCTTCGAAACCTCTATGACCGAAAAGGGAGAAGTCATCTCTCTCGCCGACTACATCGGCCGCATGAAGGAGGACCAAAAAGCCATCTACTACCAGGTCGCTCCCTCCCGCACCACCATCGAAGCCGGCCCCTATGTGGAAAGCTTCAAAGCCAAAGGCTTCGAGGTCCTCTACATGTATGAAGCCATCGACGAGTACGTGGTCTCCTCTTTGCATGAGTTTGAGGGCAAACCGCTCCACGCCGTCAACTCTGATAAGATCGACCTGGGCGACGACACGCCTGCCGAAGGCGAAGCCCTCTCCGAAGAAGCCACCACCGGCCTCTGCGACTGGCTCAAAGAAAAGCTCACCACTGGAGTCGAAACCGTGCGCCCCGGCAAGCGTCTGCTCAGCAGCCCCGCCCTTGTGCTCACGCCCGAGGGTGAGATGACTCCGCAGCTCCGCCAGATGATGCGCGCCATGAACAAAGACGGGGAACTCCCTATCGCCAAGGTCATCCTCGAGATCAACCCCCGCCACCCCATCATCCGCCGCCTCGCTGAAGCCAAAACCGACGCAGCCCAGGGCGAGACCGCCCAGCTCATCGCCGAGCAAGTCCTCGACAACGCCCTGCTCTCCGCTGGCCTCCTCGAAGACCCCCAACGCATCGTCGCCCGCACCCAGAAGCTCATGGAGACACTCCTGGCCAAATAGCGTCGGGAATGAGCGGATTTCAGTTTCAAATCGGCTCAGGCACCACCCAGCAGAGGCGTGCCGCCTGAGCCATCCTCAACTCACCCTTCGTCCCGGCCCAACCATTCCCTCAGCTCCCGCAGTTGCTGTTTGTTCGGCTTGGCCACCGTCTCATGAGCCCGGGGCCTCACCAAGGCTTCCTCGCGGCGCTGTTCAGCGGCTTTTTCACGGCGTTCGGCTGGCGTGAGGTCTTCCAAAGACTCAGCCACCAAGGACGCGCCGACACGCCGCTCAGGCAGGCCTTTGACCCGCAGGGTCATCAGCAATCCTTCTTTTTCCACTTCAATGACTTCACCCAGCCGCAAAACTCGCGCGGGTTTGACGGCCTGCTTGGCCACTTTCACATTGCCCTTGGTACAAGCCTGTGCCGCCAAAGAACGCGTCTTGAACACACGCGTATGATGCAGCCATTTATCAACCCGAATGCCTGCTGTTTCCGTAGCCATGCGCGAGGTTAAAAGCAATCATACTTGGGCCGAATGCGCATTCGCGGCCATGCGACCCAGCGCCAACGCCCCCAGCAAACCCGCCTGCGGACCTAAAGCCGGACGCGTGATGTAGTCGCCAATCTTCGCCCCCATCTCGGCTGTTCTCAGATAACCATTCATGAGTTTCATGAATGCCCCATGAATGAGCGGCAAAAGCTGTTCCTGCTCCATCACGCCGCCCCCAAGAATGATCCGCTTGGGGGAAAGAGTGAGCGTTAGATTGAGGCAAAGGTGCGCGAGCACTTCGGCGACCTCTTCCCAGGCTGGCGAATCAACGGGCAGGCGTTCCGCGCGCACACCCCAGCGCTTAGCGATCGCTGGACCGCTCACATAGCCTTCGACACAGTGGGAATGAAATGGGCATTGACCCCGGCGCATGACCGCCTTTGACTTTCGCGGCGGCGGCACGTGCATGTGGCCAATCTCTGGGTGCAAAAGACCGTGCAGCAGACGGCCATTCACGAGCACCCCACCGCCAACACCTGTGCCAATGGTGACATAAACAAGGGGGTCCTTCTGCTGCCCTGCACCCCAAAGATACTCGCCCAACACCGCTCCGTTCACATCGGTATCGAAGGCAACTGGCACTTTAAAGCGGCCCTTGAGCATACCCACCACATCAGTGTTCTGCCACCCTGGCTTCGGTGTGCTGGTGATGTAGCCATAGGTCTGACTTTTTTCATCGAGATCCACCGGCCCAAAACAGCCTATGCCCATACCAGCGAAGGCACCGTGCCGAGATTTCATCAAGGAAAACCATTGCGCCACCGCTTCTAGCGTCTCGCGCGGTGTCGTGGTGGCAATTCGAGTGGTCTCCAAGAGCTCATCTGGCCCGCGCCCAAGGGCACAGTTGAACTTGGTTCCACCCGCTTCGATCGCGGCGATCAGAGGAGCTTCCGCACTCATGGTATCTTGGTTGTCGTGGGAAGAGCACAGAAGTCAGTTACCCAAGGCATCTGAATTCTGCATGCCTAACTGAGCGTAGATTTGGCGCGTGGCTTGGGACTTGTTCAGGGTGTAAAAGTGAATGCCTTCCACTCCCTCTTGCAGCAACTCCCGGCACTGCTCCGTAGCATATTTGATACCTTCGACCTGGACAGCTGCCTCTTCCTCGCCAGCAGGGGCCAAGGCCCGCAACAGCTTTGCCGGGTACCGCGCGCCTGCCGCAAGTTCCGCCATCCGCCGCATTCCCACCTTGCTAGTGATCGGCATGATACCAGCAATGATCGGCACATGGATACCGGCTAAACGGCAGCGATCTCTGAAGTCGAGAAAATCATGGTTATCAAAGAACAGCTGCGTGCAAATGTAGTCAGCTCCCGCCTCCACC
>JBIIUD010000751.1:0-2639 GCA_044340175.1 Verrucomicrobiaceae bacterium | reverse complement strand
TGATTCCCCGTTGCGGTAACAAAGCGTGGAACAGGCGGGCCGCAAGAGCTTTCCCGGTGGTCGGCTGACCGGAAAAAAGACCAACCGAATGGGCCTAATTGGACGCCGCTGAAATGGTGAGTTATCACTGGCAGCATGGCATGGGATTTTGATGAAGTGCAAGAGCAGAAGGCGCGCGTGCAGCGGGACATCGCCAAGCGGGTGCGCCGGGGAGAGGTCTTTGACAAACTTGAGGTGCCGCAGGGCAGCAAGAAACTGGCGACGACATTCTGGGGAAAAGCCTGGTGCGAACATTTGCAGTCCTACCAGGAGTATGATCATCGGCTTCCGCGCGGGCGGAGCTACCTGCGACAGGGCAACGTTTATCAATTGAAGATCGGGCCCGGGTTGGTGTCGGCGATGGTGGCGGGGTCCGAACTCTACGAGACAAGCGTTCATATCAAGCCTCTGGCCACGGAGGTCTGGCAGGATGTGGTCGAAGCCTGCGCAGGTCAGGTGGGATCGATGCTGGACCTGCTAGCCGGAAAGCTGGGGGAGGGGGTGCTGAGGGTTTTGACCCACCCCGAAGAGGGCATCTTTCCGCAATCCAAAGAGATCCGCTTCGATTGTTCCTGCCCGGATCATGCGGACATGTGCAAGCATGTGGCTGCCGTGCTTTATGGCGTCGGAGTGCTGCTGGATGCTCAGCCGGAGCTGTTTTTCACATTGAGAAGTGTGGACGGCGCGGAACTGCTGGCCACGAGTCGGGAGGAAATGGTGCAGGATCTGAGGGCTGAGTCCGAGGGCGGGCTAGAGGGGGAAGATTTGAGCGCTTTGTTTGGGATCGATTTGGGCCAGTGAAATCAAGGCAGCGGACCTTTTCCCCTGCCTTTGCCTTTCCCTTGACCCACATTCCTAGGTCCCCTTGACCCGCGCAGGTTGACGGGGGTGCCGCGGAATGCTCGGGGGATAACGGGCCATTCAGCAGTGAGATAATAGGCGTAAGTGCCTTCTGGGAATTCCGGCGTAACTGTGAAACGACCATTGCATTCATCAAGATCCCCGCTGCCTGGAACAAACTCGTAATCCTGGATAAAAGCGCCGTCGTAGCGACCCCCCGGACCTTCGGGTGGATGGGGCCTTTGCCCGGTTTTAAGGCTGTAACTAGACCTCAGTGTTTTGACGCCCGTAGCGGGATTTTTTGGGTCGGTGAAACCCCTCAAAGCATAAATTGGGAATCCGTCGGCGGCCCAACCCACGAGAGGCGAGTGCTGGTCAGGCTTCAGGCTGAGTTGATCCATGACCGGTGTGGGTAGGCCATGATAGTGGTAAGCCCCGCTGGGCTGAACGTGAGCATGGTTTTCGTCCAGTCCGAGTGGAACGGCGCCCCCCAAGGCCTCGTAGTTCCAGTCTTTGGAGCGATCCCCTAGCCAGAATTCGGCGGTCCCGGGATCAAACAAGACGCCCTTCACAGAAATGCCAAAAGGTTGATTGGGTGGCCCTTGGGAAGCGCCGTCTTTGGCTGAAAAATGCAACGGGGTGACCTTGGCCGCAGGTTTGGGATCGGCAGGGAGAGAAAAAATGTAGCGCTGGGAACTGATGCTGTGGGGATTGCCGCGATTGGGGAACGGACCGACAGCGAGGTCGGGCAGTGAGTTCGCCTTGATTTGACGATCCTCGCTAAGCACGGTGATCTCGACCTCAGGTTTGCCCAATGGCTTTTCAGAGGCAGGGATCAGCGTTAGCGGCTTCGCCACTGTAGCTTGGTGCTGCCGCATGGGCGGTGGGCCGCCTCCAAAACCTTGAGCGTTCAGGATGGGAAAGGGAGCTAAGAGAAGGGGCAAAAACCCCGCAGAAACAAGCCAGGATGCAGAGGAGGGACTCATAGTGAGAGAAACAAACCCGGTTGGAGAAGCGTAGTTTTGAAGTAGATTGTCAATGTTCTGTTAAGCCTGTCCTTTTGCTTCATGCGTTTGCCCCCTTTCATTTCTGTTTTTGCGCTTTCTTCGGTCCTCGTCTGGGAGGCAAGAAGCGAATCGTTTTCGCCAGAGCAGATCGAGTCCTTTGAAAAAACCATTCGCCCCCTACTGGTCGAGCGCTGCTACGACTGCCACGGTGCCCACAAGCATGAAAACGGCCTGCGTTTGGACAGTCGGGAGGCGATCTTGCGTGGCAGCGACTATGGCAAGGTCGTTCTCCCTGGCAATCCTGCAGGCAGCAAACTGATCAAGGCGGTGAAGGGCGAGGCGGGGGTCGAAAAGATGCCCAAAAAAGGCAGTGCCTTGAGCGCGCCTGAAATCGCTGCTTTGGAAAAATGGATCGCGGAAGGGTTGCCCTGGCCAGAGGGGGAAAAAGTGGCGGAAGCAGCTCATGGCAAAGCTGACCCGAAACAGCACTGGGCGTTTTTGCCGATCACGAAACCGCCGCTGACCGGCGGTGACACGTCCGGTCGTGCGATCGACGGTCTTATTGGGGCCAAACTAAAAGCCGCAGGCCTGGACTTTGCCCCAGAAGCTGAGGCCGCGACGCTTTACCGCCGTCTTTGCCTGACGGTGACAGGACTTCAGCCTGAGATCGGTGACATGAAGCGATTTCTTGAAGCCTACGCTAAAAATCCTGAGGCGGCCTGGGACCAGGCGGTGACGGAACAGTTGGCCTCA
>JBIIUD010000711.1:0-2639 GCA_044340175.1 Verrucomicrobiaceae bacterium | reverse complement strand
CGTTGACCGTCTCCACGGGTCTCTGCAAGTGCCAGTATCCGTCTGGCAAGATGCGTTTTTGAGTGACGTAATTTGATCCATGCCTAAACCCCTGTCACTCTTCATTCTGCCTTTCATCGGCGTGGCCTGGACCGCTTCTGCGCAGGAGTCACCTCGGAAGTTGAACTTTGCCAATGACATTGTGCCGATCCTAACCAAGGGCAGTTGCAACAGCGGTGGCTGCCACGGCAAGGCAAGCGGCCAGAATGGTTTCAAGCTCTCTCTGCTCGGGTTCGAACCCGAGGAAGACTATGAGCACATCGTCAAGGAAGCCCGAGGACGGCGTCTTTTTCCGGCCTCACCGGAGCAGAGTCTGCTGCTGACCAAAGGCACCGCGCAACTCCCGCACGGCGGCGGCAAGAAGCTGGATCCGAAGTCGGAAGACTATCAGGATCTGGTCCGCTGGATTCGCGAAGGCATGCCCTACGGCAGCCCGGACGATCCGAAACTGGTCCGCATCAGCGTTGATCCCCCCATCCGCACCATGCCGCTCATGGGCAAGCAGCAACTCAAAGTGCTAGCGCATTACACCGATGGCTCCACCCGGGACGTCACCCGCCGCGCGCTCTATGAGGCCAATGAAAAAGCCATGGCGGAAACCTCGGAGACCGGTGAGGTAAGCCTCTTTGATTTGCCCGGAGACGTCGCCGTGATGGTGCGTTACCAAGGCAAAGTCTCCACCTTCCGCGCCACCATCCCGCTCGGTGCCCCTGTCGATACCCTGCCACCCGTGAGCAACTTCATTGACGATCTCGTCTTTGCCAAACTCAAGACCATCGGCATGCCACCTTCCGGTCTGACCGATGACGCGACCTTTCTCCGCCGCGTGACCTTGGATCTCACCGGACGCCTGCCAACGGTCGCTGAGATGAAGGATTTCCTAGCCTCGGCCCGCCCGGACAAACGCGCCGCCCGCGTTGACGAACTGCTCGACTCTGCTGAATACGCCGAATACTTCGCAAACAAGTGGAGCTCCCTTTTGCGCAACCAACGCACCCAACCGCTCTACGCGCGCGGCAGCTACCTGTTCTGGTCCTGGATCCGTGACAGCATGGCGGACAACAAACCCTTTGATCAGTTCGCCCGTGAGGTCGTGGCCGCCTCGGGCAGCCTGGACCAGCATCCACCCGTGGCCTGGTATCGCCAAGTCAAGGAGCCCAAGCAACAGATGGAAGACGTGGCCCAACTCTTCCTCGGCACACGCATGCAGTGCGCCCAGTGTCACCACCACCCCTTTGAAAAGTGGAGCCAGCAGGACTACTACGGTCTGGCCGCTTTCTTCGCCAATGTCAGCCGCAAAGCCTCCGGCGCAAAGGATGAAGAAGTCATCTTCAACAAGCGCGGCACCGCCCAGATGACAAACATCCGCTCCAAGCAGCCTGTCATGCCAACCAGCCTCGGCGCCCAAAGCGTCGCATTGAAGCCTGAACAAGACCCCCGCCATGCGCTGGCAGACTGGATGAGCGCCAAGGAGAACCCCTTCTTTGCGCACACGCTGGTGAACCGCTACTGGAAGCACTTCTTCAATCGCGGCCTCGTCGAACCCGAGGACGACATGCGTGAAACCAATCCTCCCGTGAACCCAGAACTGCTGCAGGCGCTGGCCAGCGACTTCGCCGCCAACGGCTACGATCTGAAGCGCCTCATCCGCACCATCACCACCTCCACCACCTATCAAATCAGTGCGGTGCCGAACGAGTTCAATGCCAAGGACCGGCAAAACTTCAGCCGCTTTTACCCCAAGCGCCTCAACGCGGAAGTGCTCTATGATGCGGTCAACACCCTCCTGGAAACGGCAAGCCAATTCGCAGCTCAAGCCCCCGGCACTCGCGCCGTGGCTCTGCCGGACAACAGCTACAACCAGTCCACCTACTTCCTCACCGTGTTTGGCCGACCCGACTCCTCCAGCGCCTGTGAATGTGAGCGCACCCAGGAAGCGAGCCTTGCCCAGAGCCTGCATCTGCTGAACGCCGCCGATATTCAAACCCAACTCTCCCGCGACCAAGGCCGTGCCGACAAACTGGCCAAAGACCCACGCCCGGACGACGATAAAGTGGGGGATCTCTATCACATCGCCCTCAGTCGCGACCCGACCACGAGCGAGATGAAACTGGCGCTCTCTCACCTCGGCAAAAAGACCGCAGGCAAAGCCGACGCAGCCTTGCAAGCCGGACGCAAAGAGGCCTTTGAGGACATCCTCTGGGCGCTGCTGAATACCAAGGAGTTCCTCTTCAATCACTGATCTGATGCGGACCAGACTCTTTCCCACTGAGCAGTGCTTTGGCCTGCTCCTCATCGCCATCACCGCACTGGCTCCGCTCAGCGCGTGGTCTCAGGCCACGGTGCCGACTCCGGTGCTGACCTCGCTTTACCCTCTGGGAGCCCAGCCGGGAACGACCATCGAAATCACCTTCAAAGGCACCGATCTCGACGGCCCGACTGGTCTGCATTTTTCCCCTGCCCTGTCAGTCACTGCCAAGCCCAAGCTGGACGCCAAAGCCCAGCCAGAACCCAATAAGCTACTGCTCACTCTGCCTGCTGAAGCCGCTGTCGGTAGCTATGAAGTCCGCTTCATAGGAACCTATGGCATCTCCAACCCA
>JBIIUD010000710.1:0-2642 GCA_044340175.1 Verrucomicrobiaceae bacterium | reverse complement strand
GGCTTGGGCTGACCCTCCCCAATTTGCTGAAGCTGGAGGCAGGCCAGATGGTGCTGCCACCGGTGGAGACCTTCAAGCCCATCGCCACCTCCATCATCCACATCTATCTGCCGGGGGGCATCGCCCAGCATGAGTCGTGGGACCCGAAGCCCTTTGCTGCACCCGAGTATCGAGGTCCGTTCAGTCCCGTCAAAGGTGTCACGGGCGACTATGTCGGCGCCAAGTTTGAAAAGATCTCCAAGATCCTTGATAAAATAAGCATCATTCGCTCGGTTACCCATGGGGAGGCGGCGCATGAGCGTGGCACGCACAACATGTTCACGGGCTATCGCCCCAGCCCAGCGATCAAGTTCCCCAGCTTTGGCTCCATCATTTCCCACGAGCAGGGCACGCGCAATAACCTGCCTCCCTACGTCGCCATTCCCAATGTCTTCGCCCCGGACCAGGGCAGTGGTTACCTCAGCAGCGCCTACGGCCCGTTTGCCCTCGGCAGTGATCCCGGCGCGTCAGGCTTCTCCGTGCGCGACCTTGCCAGCCCAAAGGACATCGACGCCAAGCGCTTCGAGCGCCGCCGCAACCTGCTCTCCGCTGTGGACGAGCATTTCCGCACCACGGAAAAATCCGATGGTCTCAGCGCCATGGACAGCTTCTACAGTGCTGCTTACAATCTCATCAGTTCCCAGCAGGCGCGCGAGGCCTTCAACTTAGCCGCCGAGCCCGCCAAACTCCGTGACGAATACGGTCGCAACTCTGCGGGCCAGCGCTTCCTCCTGGCCCGCCGCTTGGTTGAGGCCGGCACCCGCATGGTCTCCGTGAACTACGGCAGTTGGGACCACCACTCCAACCTCAAGGGCTCCTTTGACAGCCAAGCCCCGGCTTTTGACACCGCCTTCTCTCGGCTCATTCAGGACCTCGATGAGCGCGGTATGTTGGACACCACCCTGGTTCTGGTGAGCTCTGAGTTCGGCCGAACCCCGAAGATCAATGGCACCAATGGCCGCGACCATTACCCGCGCGTTTTTTCTGTGGCCATGGCAGGCGGTGGTGTCAAAAAGGGATTCATCTATGGCAAATCAGATGCGCTTGGGGGTGAGCCCGATGAAAATCCGGTCGGCCCGGAGGACCTCGCCAAGACCATGTATCGCCTGCTTGGCATCAACGCTGAAAAGCGCCTTGTTCTCGAAGGCGTGCGCCCTATCGACATCGTCAACGGCGGCAAGATCCTCACCGATCTCATTGCCTAACCCGCCTCTGCCAGCAGCGCTTTCACCGTCGCCAACAACGACCCGCCCGCATAGACATAGACCGAGCACAGGATCAGTTCCCCCAGGCCCAGGGCCAGGAGGAAAGGCAGTAGCCGCAGTCGCAGCGTACCCGCCACGTAGCAGATCGCGTCGGTCGGCACTGCGGGGAAGAAGGACCAGAGAAAGACAAAGGCAGAGCCGCTCGGTCGATTCAGCCGTTCGCTGATCCGGGCTAGCACGGTCGGCTTGAAGTGCCGTTCGAGTTGCCACACAGGCGACAGCGCATAGATCATGGCGCTCGAAACCAGGATGCACGCCACCGACACCACCAGTACCTCAAGCGGCTGCGTGGGGAAAAGCAGCGTGCCTGCCAGCACGAACGGCGTGCTTGGCAGCAGTGACAGCCCACGGAGGCTGGAGAGTGCAATGTAGCCTCCCCATATCCACTGCGGATACCGGGACAAAAACGCGGCCACCTGCTCCGCCGTGAACCACTCCGGCCGCAGCCAGAGCGCCGTCAGTGCGGAGAGAATGATGGCCCCCCAGAGGAGGCGGACGGCGGTTTTGAGGGACATCGGTGGCAGAGGGCGGGAGTGTATCTTTTCGGCTGGGCTTGCCAACTGCTTTTGGTGACTCTGCTTGCCGCTGACCCGCTGTCGGAGCGGCTGAGGAATTGGAATTCCGTGTGCCTGCGCACAGCGTTGGGCCCCCGAGTTGCTGACAGTCACCATTTCGGCCCGCGCAGGAAACGGCTCCTCAACCAAGCGCGAAGGCCTAGGCGTGCGGCATTCCGATTCCGCAGCAACGTCGGTGCCGAGCACTGCGGAGCTTCTTCATGCGGATCGGTATTGCCGGGGGAGTTTTAGCCGAGATAAGTCGGGCCAATCTCCCGAATCACTCGGTAGGCATGGTCGAAATCACTGTCGCGGTAAAACCGCACCGTCATTGCCGGCAGGTTTTGAAGCACGGCAATGTTGAGGTTCATGTCCCGGAATGAGGCGGCGGCTCTTGCCGAGCGCGGCCGGTCAGACAGCGACGACGTGAATGCGGCTGATGCCTTCGATTTTTTCCAGTTCGGCGATGACGGCTTCGGACGGGGCGGAGTCGAGGGTGAGCAGGGTGAGGGCCTTGCCGGTCTCTTTGTCCCGAGCGAGCGACATGTCGGCGATGTTGACGCTGTTCTTGCCAAGAGTGGCGGAGTAGGCGGCAATCATGCCGGGGCGGTCGATGTTTTCGATCAAAAGCAGGGTGCCCTCTGGCTTGGCGTCGATGCGGCGGCCGTTGACTTTGACGATGCGGGGATCGCCTCCGAAGAAGGTGCCAGTGATGTTGGCGGTGTCGGTGCCATTCGAGGCTTCCACCTCAATGAGGTCGTTGAACTCGGAGGGCTCTGGCAGG
>JBIIUD010000709.1:0-2644 GCA_044340175.1 Verrucomicrobiaceae bacterium | reverse complement strand
TCAGCACCATGCCAGTGAAGTAGAGCAACCCACCGATGATCCGCGCCGCCATGAGCGGACGAATCGCGGTCAAGGTATCAAGGAAGGCCGGGTAAACCAAGCTGGTGCCTTCTGCGTTCGTGGCATTCAGCATCAAGCCCTGCATGATGCCCGAAACCCACATGGCACCGACATAAATCAGAATGCCCATGGTCCCAATCCAGAAGTGGAAGTTCGCCCAAGCAGTGGAATACAATTTCGTTCCGTAAAGCCGTGGTGCCAACCAGTAGAACAAGCCCGCCGCCATGAAACCATTCCAACCCATCGCTCCCGAATGCACGTGACCAATGGTCCAGTCGGAGTAGTGCGAGAGGGCATTCACCGCACGGATTGAAAGCAGCGGCCCTTCAAAGGTGGACATGCCGTAGAACGTCACTGCTGCGATGAAAAACTTCACCACTGGGTCCGTCCGCAGTTTGTCCCAGGCACCCCGCAGCGTCAGCAGACCGTTCAGCATCCCGCCCCAACTCGGTGCCCACAGCATCAAGCTGAAGAACATGCCCAAGTATTGCAGCCACATCGGCAATGCGGTGTTCAGTAGGTGGTGAGGTCCCGCCCAGATGTAAATGAAGACCAATGACCAAAAGTGAACAATGGACAGCCGATAGGAATAGACCGGACGCTCCACCGCCTTCGGCAGGAAATAATACATGATGCCGAGAATGGGTGTGGTCAGGAAGAACGCCACGGCATTGTGCCCATACCACCACTGCACGAGCGCGTTTTGCACGCCCGAGAACACCGTGTAGCTGTGCGTCCAACTCGTCGGTATTGAGATGTGATTGACGATGTAGAGCATCGCAATGGTGATGATCGTCGCAATGTAGAACCACAGCGCGACATACAGGCTGGGTTCATTTCGCTTGTGCAGAGTCCAGAAGAAATTCACCGCAAACACTACCCAGATCAGTGTTACTGCGATGTTGATAGGCCAAATCAGTTCGGCATACTCCTGCCCGCGGCTCAAGCCGAGTGGAAGCGTTACAGCAGCAGAAAGAATGATCAGTTGCCACCCCCAAAAGTGGATCTTTGACAGCAGGTCGGAAGCCATCCGGGCCTTACACAGTCGCTGCGTGGAATAATAGACACCAGCGAACATCATGTTCCCCACGAAGGCAAAGATCACCGCATTGGTATGCAGCGGACGCAGTCGCCCAAAGGTCAGGAACGAGGTGTCAAAGTTGAGCTGGTGAAAGTTCAACTGGGACGCGATCAGAAGACCCACCAGCATTCCCACGAGCCCCCAAATGATGGAGGCCCACATGAACTGGCGGACGGTTTTGTCATCAAACTCGATGACGGCTTTGTTGGCGGTAGCGGCGTTGGTGCTCATGATATAACAGAAATGATCGAAAAAGACGCAGCCTAGGAACGGGCCGCCGGGGTGACCGACTCCGCTGCCGTTGTGGGCGCTGACTTGATGATGCCCGTGTCGTCCAGCGGCATCAGCGCCACCTGTTCCAGGCTGCTGCCTGATCTTTGCAGGCGCTCAGCAACAAAAAGCACGGCAAAGAGAATTCCAAACAGGAGACTAACAAAGACGGTGACGGCAAAAACTTCCATGCACCGAATGAAGCCCAGAGATGCCCAACGCGCTCAGCCATGCTTGCTTAAGCATGCACCGATTTTGCGGGCTCTGTTCGAAACCCGCCGCATGGATCAGCGGGCAAACCCATCCAACGCCGGCCTAGCCCTGGGACGCGGTCCCGCTCGGCTCTTCCAGCTCTGGCAATTCCACAGCATCAGGGATCTCCACCCCTTCGTTCAGCCAAAACTCCTCTACCGCCACCACCGGAGGCACCCAATCCAGTTCCTCCACCGTTTCTCCTGGCTCCTGATTCAGCAGACCATCCCCCTGCCCTTGCCCCATCACAGGAGGTGCGTTTTCCTCGCGGATCACCAAGGGTACTGGCTCCAAATTCAATAACCACCCCCCCGCTCCTCCAGCTTCGTTCTCAGTGGCAGCGGCCGCCACCGAACCTTCGCAGGCAGGCTCTTCCTGGGGCTGTTCAGGCTCTGTCGCGGTATGGTTTCCCAGGCACCGCCAAGCCATGAGCCCCAAACCCAGAGCCGCACCCGCGCGAGGATGTTTCCGAGCCACCCAAAGACCGGCCGCAGCTGCTGCCGCCAACCAGCCCCATCGTGGCTCCATCTTCACGCCAGAGGGTTCATCGTTCAAGTTGCGTCCAAAAGACTCCATCACGGGTTGCAAGCCAGCATAGATTCACCCGCCAGCCTAGCAACCGGTATCTGCCTGACCCTGGCACGAATCGCACCAGGACCAGGCAGGAGCTTGATCGGTATTACTCGTCGTCCTTACCCGAAGAGGCTGAAAGCTGCGCCAACACCGAGAGATCCTCCAGCGTTGTCGTATCCCCCTTGATCTGTCCCCCAGAGCAAATTTCCTTCAGCAGGCGGCGCATGATTTTGCCACTGCGGGTCTTCGGTAGTGAAGCCGTGAAACGAATGTCGTCGGGTTTAGCGATGGCACCAATCACATTGCCCACATGATTGCGCAGTTCCTTAGCCAAGGCGGGTGAACTGGTCTGCCCCTCTTTCAAAGTGACAAAAGCTACCACTCCCTGACCCTTGATTTCATCGGGAC
>JBIIUD010000708.1:0-2647 GCA_044340175.1 Verrucomicrobiaceae bacterium | reverse complement strand
TCGAAAGCATCCTCAGTGTCATGGCCTCCTGTGGCATGTATGATGCCGCCGGAGAATGGCTTTATAATGTCGGTATGCCTGCAAAAAGTGGGGTGGGTGGCGGTATCGTGGCCGTGCTTCCGGGCCAGCTTGCCGTGGCCGTCTTTTCCCCACTGCTGGACAAACACGGCAACAGCTCGCGGGGCATCGCTGTCTGTCGGGAGCTCTCTGCCCACTACAATCTGCATCTCTTCAACACTTCGAATCCAGGCATGTCGGTGATCCGTCACCGGACGACGGCAAGGCGGGTGTCCTCGAACCGCTCCCGCCCACTCGAAGAAACGACCCTGCTCTCTGAGCATGGAGATCAGATTCAGATCATGGAGATCCAGGGCAGCATCACCTTTGGCCCGGCCGAGCGCGTCGTGCGTGAATTGTTTGCGCTGCAAGACTCCACTTTCGCTTTCATCCTCGACTTCAATCGGGTGCAGCATCTCGATCATGTCTCGAGCCGCGTCTTTTTGGATCTGGTCGAACAACTCGCGGTCAAAGGTATCTGGGTGCATATGACGCGCTGTCGTCATCTGTCTGTCCTCAGCCGCAGTGCCCGCAAGCGCTATGGGCAGGAGCCGCCGCCGAAGCTGCGCTGGGAGGAGGACGCGGACACGGCGCTCGAGTTCTGCGAAAATCGGCTCATCGAATCCCTGGGAAATCGCCGCTCCTCGGGCCAGTCGGTGCCGCTGGAACGTTGTGAACTGGTGGAAGGGCTCACGGAAGAGGAGCTGGCAAAGCTTCATCACCTCCTGACCCGACGCGTGTTTGCCAAAAACAGCATCGTTTTCTATGCCGGCGAGCCCGCGACTGAATTGCTCGTCATCCTGCGGGGTAAAGCCAGCATCTGCCTTGATCTTCCCGCAGGTCTTTCCTACCGCGTCACCACGTGCACACCTGGAATGACCTTTGGGGAAATGGCGCTGCTGGACCATTGCCCGCGCTCCGCCACCGTGCGGGCAGACACGGACATCGAAGCCCTGGCACTCTCCGCAGAAAACTTTGCAGCTTTGGCCGTGAAGGAGACCGTCATTTACTCGAAACTGCTCGCCAACATTGCCCGCCACCTCGCTTCCCGCTTGCGCAAACGCAATGCCGAGGTCCTGGACAGCCACCTGTAACCCTGTCCGTCAGAGACTGTTCGCAGATCATCACCGCCACCGCCCTCTGCAAGAGACCGCAAAACACCATTTGCCAGGTCAGCGGCAGCTTTTAGCGTAGGCCATGACCAAGACCGCCGCCAGCCGGGAGAGTATCGAAATCGATTTTGCCTCTTTTCGTGAGAAAATGGCCTCAGAGGGGCTGAGCGAAGCCGCGATCCGGGCTTTTCGGGCCAGTTACATGGCGTTGCGGGCAGGTGCGACGGGGATGATTTCTGAAGAAACGATTCGTCCGGCAGAGGACCTGCCCAAGGCGGATGCGCTGGAGTCACCTGAGGCGGAGCGGGCTTCGGAACTGCTGAAGCAAACGGTGCTCATCAAACTGAACGGGGGCCTGGGGACGGGCATGGGATTAGAGAAAGCGAAGTCGCTGTTACCCGTGCGTGGCGAGGACACGTTTTTGGATTTGATCGCCCGGCAGGTGCTGCGGCTGCGGGGACAGACTGGGGGGGCGGTGCCCATGTTCATGCTGATGAACAGTTTCAGCACGTCTGAGGATACGGCGGCGCATCTGGAGGCTCGCTTTCCACAACTCGGCGGTCGTGAGCAGTGGGAGTTGATGCAAAACAAGGTACCCAAGGTCATGGCCGAGACGCTGAAGCCTGCCATTCGGGAGGCAAATCCAGACCAGGAATGGTGCCCCCCGGGACATGGTGATATTTATGCCTGTCTAGCAGGCTCAGGGTGGTTGGCGCGATTGTTGGACAACGGCGTGCGGTACGCCTTTGTCTCCAATTCAGACAACCTTGGGGCGACGCTGGACACGGCCATTTTAAGCTGGTTTGCCAGCAGCGGCATGCCCTTTGTGATGGAGGTGACGCGAAGGACGGAGTCGGATAAAAAAGGCGGGCACTTGGCCGTGCGCTTGAGTGACGGACGCTTTCTTTTGCGAGAGTCTGCCCAGTGCCTGAAGCAGGACGAACCGCATTTCCAGGACATCCATCGGCACCGCTTTTTCAACACCAACAATCTGTGGATCGACTTGCTGGCCCTGAAGGCAGCGCTGGAGGCCAATGACGGCCTGATTCCGCTCCCACCTATCATGAACCAGAAGACTGTGGATCCGCGGGATGCGGCCTCACCAGCGGTGGTGCAATTGGAGACGGCCATGGGCGCGGCGATCGAGTGTTTCGCGGGTGCGGGTGCAATCGAGGTATCTCGCGTGCGGTTTGCGCCCGTCAAAACGACGAGTGATCTCTTGGCCGTGCGCTCAGATGCCTACGAGTTGACGGAGGATTTCTGTCTGCGACTGCACCCCAGCCGCAACGGTCAACCGCCGCACCTGCATCTCGACCAGAAACGCTGCAAGCTGGTGGATGGATTGAACGTGGATTTCCCAGAGGTGCCAAGCCTGCTTCATTGCCGGAGTTTGTTGACGCATGGTCCGCTGAACTGTGGGGAAGGGGTGACGTTCCGTGGGGATGTGATCATGCATAATCATACGGAGTCTCCGCTGA
>JBIIUD010000707.1:0-2649 GCA_044340175.1 Verrucomicrobiaceae bacterium | reverse complement strand
CCATCGAGTCGCTGCGTGAGGTCAAAGGCTGGCACTGGTGCCGCAACCCGCAGGGCGCCGAAGGCTGGCTACCCGCCTACTTGCTGCGTCCCGCTACGGCTGAATGATGCGTGCCCCACGCTGCCACGTGAAATAAGACCACGTCCAGTGGACAAAGACCGACACCCGGTTGCGCATCCCCATCAAGAAGAGGAGGTGCACAAAGAGCCACATGAGCCAGGCCAAAAAGCCGCGCATCTGCACTCCACTTACGCTCACCACCGCAGCCTTACGCCCGATCGTGGCCATGCTACCTTTATCCCAATAAACAAACGCTGGGCGCGGCACCGCCATGCCCTCCTCGGGGATCAGCTTGGCAATGAACTGACCCATCTGGATGGCCGCTGGAGATACCCCCGGCACACGCACCCCCTTAGGGTCGGTCAACGCTACCAGATCCCCCGCCGCAAACACTTCTGGATGCCCCGGCAGACTAAGGTCGGGTAACACCTCGATGCGCCCCCCACGATCCAACGGAATTCCCGCCAGCGTCCGCGTCACCTCACTCGCCTCCACCCCCGCCGCCCAGATCACAATGTCAGATTCAAAGCGCGTTTTATCGGTCACCACATAACCCTTACCCACCTCCTTCACCGGTGCATTCAGATGTACCGTCACCCCCATGGTTTCTAACCGCTTCAACGTGTAGTCAGAAAGCTCACCCGGAAAGGATGGCAGCAATTTAGATCCCGCTTCAATCAAATGCACCTGCGCCAACGACGGATCAATGCGGCGGAAATCCTCCTTCAATACCACCTGCGCTAGCTCCGAAAGTGAACCCGCCATCTCGACCCCGGTCGGCCCGCCCCCCACCACCACCATGTTCAGAAGCCTCGACGCCTGCTCAGGATCACTAGCCGACTCCGCCCGCTCAAACGCCAGCAGCACCTGCTTGCGGATCATCATCGCGTCATCAAGACTCTTGAGCCCCATTGTGTGCTCCGCCCATTCGGAATGACCAAAGTAGCCTGTCTTCGCCCCAAGAGCGATCACCAAAAAATCGTACTCCAACACACGCTCCTTCAGATGCACACGCCGCGCCTCAAGATCAATCTGGCTCACCTCATCCATCAGCGTCGTCACATTCTTTTGAGCCGATAAAATGCCCCGTAACGGCTGAGCAATCTCTGCCATGGTCAACCCAGCCGTCGCTACCTGATACAGCAGCGGCTGAAACAGGTGATGGTTCCAACGATCCACCAGGGTGACCCGAAAACGTTCGTCCGCTAACCCCTTGGCACAGGCCAACCCCGCAAAACCACCACCCAGTATCAAGACATGCTGTTGTATCACAACCCCACTGTAGCCGGAATGTGGCGCTCAGCAATCGCCGTCCATCCCTGATATCGTTTCCGTCTTGTCACCTCGGTCATCCTTGGCATTATAGCCGGATGAGCTGCCGCCCATTCTTTGCCCTCCTTTTCACTCTTTTCGCTTCCTCCACCCTTGCTCAAACCCTGCCCCCAGAGCAACTCCCCCAACCCGGCGTGCCAAAGGGTGAACTGCGCAAGATGGAGCCTTTTCGCAGCCAGATCTTCCCCAACACCACGCGCGACTGGTGGGTTTACCTCCCCGTCCAGGCCAACCCCAACAAACCCGCCGCCGTCATGGTGTTCCAAGATGGTCACGACTACGTCAACCTCAACGGAGCCTGGCGCGTGCCCACCGTTTTTGACAATCTCATTCACAGCGGCGCCATGCCGCCCACCGTCGGCATCTTCATCAACCCAGGCCACAAAGTGGATGCCCCCGCCCCACAAAGCCCATGGCGATCCAATAACCGTAGCTTCGAATACGACACTCTCAGCAGCGACTACGCCCGCTTCTTGATCGAGGAAATCCTCCCTGCCGTCGCCAAGATCCAGCCGCTGACTAGCGATCCAACCCAGCGCGCCCTCTGCGGTGCCAGCAGCGGCGGTATCTGTGCCTTCACCACCGCTTGGGAGCGCCCAGACCAATTCCGCCGGGTCCTCTCAACCATCGGCTCATTCACCAATATTCGCGGTGGCAATGCCTACCCCTACCTCATCCGCTCCACCGAACCCAAACCCCTCCGCCTCTGGCTGCAAGACGGCCGCAATGATCTTGACAACCCCCATGGCAACTGGCCACTCGGCAATCAGCAAATGGCCTCCGCCCTGCGCTACATGAAGTATGACTTTGAGTTCGTCTTCACCGAGGGGGAACACAACAGCAAAGACGCCGGCCCCCTGCTACCTGCCGCACTCAAATGGCTCTGGCGTTAGGGAGGTTTTGAGCAACGCCGCCAGGATGCTTCCCATGCATCTGTGGTCAAGGCCAGTGCGTTTCTCTTCGTGCATGAGCACTCCCTCCTATCCCACCATTGGCAAATCCGCTCCCCTCTTCAAAGCCCCTGTCGTCGGCACTGGCTATGAGCCAGGTGCCGTCCTTGATCTGAAAAGTCTGAAAGGTGAAACCGTCGTCCTTTACTTTTACCCAAAGGATAACACACCCGGTTGCACCAAGCAGGCGTGCGCTCTGCGCGATGGCTGGGCAGAACTCACCTCCAAAGCTCGGGTCTTTGGCGTGAGCATCGACTCCGCGAGCAGTCATTCCAAGTTCATCAAAAAGTTCGACCTGCCTTTCCCT
>JBIIUD010000705.1:0-2650 GCA_044340175.1 Verrucomicrobiaceae bacterium | reverse complement strand
GTCAGACTCGGCATCGTCGGCCTCGGCAACATGGGCAAGGCCCACCTCAACAACATTCGCACCGGCAAAGTCCCGGGAATGAGAGTGACCGCCCTGTGCGAAAGTGTGGGCACCTTACCCTCTCTGTTGGAAGGGGAGCAGCCTTTTACAGATGTGAGCAAAATGATCCGCTCCGGTCACATCGACGCCATCTTGATCTGCACCCCGCACTTTTCCCACACCACCATTGGTATCGAGGCCCTGAACGCCGGGCTGCACGTGCTCGTGGAAAAGCCGATCTCCGTCCACAAGGCGGACTGTGAGCGCCTCATTGCCGCCCACACCAACAAAGACAAGGTCTTTGCGGCCATGTTCAACATGCGCACCAACGCCACCTTCAAGAAAGTGAAGGACCTCATCGAAAGCGGGGAACTCGGTCAGGTGCGCCGCATTCATTGGGAAGTCACCAATTGGTTCCGCACCAACTATTACTATGCCACTGGCGGCTGGCGCGGCACCTGGAAAGGGGAGGGTGGTGGCGTGCTCATGAACCAATGCCCACACAATCTTGACCTGTTTCAGTGGCTCTTCGGCATGCCCCAAAAGGTGCGCGGCTTTTGCCAATTCGGCCGCTTTCACGAGATCGAGGTCGAGGACGATGTCACCGCCGTCATGCAATACGACAACGGCACCACCGCCACCTTTGTCACCAGCACCGGAGAGGCCCCGGGCGTCAATAAGCTGGAGATCTCCGCTGAAAAAGGCCGCCTCACGGTGGTCGATGGCACCAAGATTCACTTCCAACGCAACCGCCAGCCGATGAGCGAGTTCTGCATGACGGCAGAGGCCGCCTTTGCCATGCCGGAGAGCTGGAGCATCGACATCCCCGTGGACAGCACCGGCGGACAGCACATCGAGATCCTGCAAAACTTCACCAACGCTATCCTCAAGGGCGAGAAACTGCTTTCTCCTGCCGAAGAGGGCATCCACAGCGTGGAACTGGCCAACGCCATTCTGCTTTCCGCCTGGAAGGACGCCACCATCGACCTGCCCATGGAGGCAAACGAATACGAGCGCATTCTCATCGAAAAAGGCGAGACCAGCACCTTCAAGAAGACTGTGGTGCAAGCCAAAGCCAGCGCTGACGATTTCGCCAAAAGCTTCCGCTGAGGCGATAGCATCGGTTGCGCGTTTTTGCTGGCCAGTTGCTGGAGGTTCCTCAGAATCCTGCACTGGCTAGCTCGCCCTCCAGCTCAGCTCGCTGATGGTTTGCGAGTTTGCTCTCCATACGCAGCCCTGTCGTTACAGATGTCGGTCGCTCACTCGCCAACGGTTTGGCAAGCTTGAGGGGATCGATAGCGTTTATGGCTAGCGCCGTTCACTCCCCTCCTATCCCACCCACTCCCATGCTCCGCTCTAGCCTGCTCACCCTTTGCCTTGCCTCCTCCGCCATGGCCGCTGAACCGCAATGGTTCAAAGGTAACACCCACGCGCACTCCCTCTGGAGTGATGGCGATGACTTTCCTGAAATGATCACCGATTGGTATGTCAAAAATGGCTACTCTTTTCTCGGCCTGTCTGATCACAACACCCTCGCCCGCGGTGAACGCTGGCTGAACCAAGAAGCCGTCGAAAAGAAGCGCAAGGGCCTGGGCCGGAAAGTGATCGAAAAATACCGCGATCGCTTCGGGGCTGACTGGGTGCAGACTCGCCTGGGGGAGGGCGACAAACCAGAAGTCCGCCTGCGCACGTTTGAGGAGTATCGCACACTGTTCGAAAAGCCCGGCGCCTTTTTGCTCATCGAGTCGGAAGAAGTCTCTGCGGGTATGGCCAAAGTGCCGATCCACATCAACGCCATCAATGTGGCGGAAGCCATCCAACCCATCAAGGATCTGGCCACGGTGAAGGACGTGCTGCGCGCCAACATGCAGGCCATCGCCGAACATGCGCTCAAACACGGCCGCCCAGTGCTCGCCCATTTGAACCACCCCAACTTCCGCTGGGCACTCACCGCCGAAGACTTGGCCCATGTGGTGGAAGACAAATTCTTCGAGGTCTTCAACGGTCACCCCGTGGTTTACAACGACGGTCATCCAGATCGCGCTGAGTCCTCCATGGACCGCATCTGGGATGTCGCGAACACCATCCGCATCGCCGAATTCAAAGCCGCACCACTTTTCGGCATGGGCACCGACGACTCCCACAACTACCACGGTGGCGATGTCTCCCCCGGTCGCGGTTGGGTCATGGTGCGCGCTGAAAAACTGGAGCCGAACGCCATCGTTGAGGCCATGCAGCGGGGCGACTTTTATGCCTCCAGCGGCGTGACCCTCAAGGAGGTGCGTTTTGACAAAGACAGCAAGACTTTGCGAATCGAGATCGCCGCAGAGGAGGGTGTCACTTATCGCACACAGTTCATCGGCACACGCAAAGGCTATGATCGTGCGGTCGAAAAGGTTCCCACACCCGAGGGCGAGAACGTACCCTATCGGCTGCGCTACTCCAAAGAGGTGGGCGCCGAGCTTGCCAGCAGTGACTCTCTCACACCGAGCTACACCCTGAAAGGCGACGAGCTCTACGTGCGCGCCGTCATCACCTCGAGCGCCACGCCCAAGAACCCCATCGAGCCAGGTCAAAAAACCAAAGCCTGGACCCAGCCCGTGGGCTGGTG
>JBIIUD010000706.1:0-2650 GCA_044340175.1 Verrucomicrobiaceae bacterium | reverse complement strand
ACGCCAAATCAGGCGTTCTGCCACGACCGGCCAAGAGATCCAAGAGGTCCAGATCTTTACCGGCAATCGCGACGCCTATGGCCTCGCTTTTCGCTATGTGGACCAAAGCAGCATTACCGCCACCTCAGAGCCCATTGACCTTTACGTTGCCGAACGCAGCGAGTACGGCAAAGCGATTTTCAAACCCGTCAGGATTGACCTTACCGACGGACGTTCGATCAGCGCGACTGACCCCGCTTTCCTCACTGAGTTTGAACGCCTCGTCAGCGCAGGTAACGCACGCCGAGAGGAAATCATGGCCCTGGAGAAACATGAAATCGGCGCGGTCAATGCCCACATCACACAACTCGATCTCCGCCTCCGTAAGTCCAGCTTGAGCGCCGATGACCGACTCCAAACGGAACAAGAACTCGCCCAACTGAAGGCAGACTATGCCGAACTTGCTACCAAAGCGAGTGCCCTGCGGGATCGACAAAAACTTGAAAAGCTCGTGTATCGCCTCACTAGCGGAGAAGAACGTGTTCAGGCAGTCGCCGAAATCATTCACTTTTATCAGCCCAACCAACTGACGCTATGGGGACGGGTCAAAGTCTTTGGCCATCACATTGTGAACTTCCTCACTGAGGAACCCCGTGAGGCCAACACTGAAGGCGGCATCTTTCCCGCCATCTTTGGTACTTTTGTCATGACCCTGCTCATGGCCGCACTGGTCACTCCGCTCGGCATCATCGCCGCTATCTATCTTCACGAATACGCCAAACAGGGCGTCATGCTCCAGACCATTCGCATTTGCGTCAATAACTTGGCGGGGGTGCCGTCCATTGTTTTTGGCGTCTTTGGTCTCGGCTTTTTTGTCTATGGCGTGGGCGGCTTCATTGATCGCGGCCCCTCTAGCCCACTGCCAGAACGCTGGTGGTTTTTTGCCGCTTTCAGTGCGGTTATCTGCCTCATCGCCGCAGTCCTTCTTGCCATCCGTAATCACGCTCCTACCACCACCCGGCACAGGAGCAAAATCGCCAGTTGGACAGAAAACACGCTCTGGATCACCACCGCCGCGCTCGTAGTCCTGACTTTGGCCAAGTGTCCTTTTTTCCAAGGCTTCTTCCACGAAAAGCTCCCCTCCCCGACCTTCGGCACCGGTGGCATCCTTTGGGCCTCCATCACCCTTGCATTGATGACCTTACCCGTCGTCATTGTCGCCACAGAAGAAGCCCTTTCAGCCGTTCCACGCGGCATCCGAGAAGCGGCTCTCGCCTGCGGTGCCTCCAAGTGGCAGATGATCCAACGCATCGCCCTGCCCGGTGCCCTGCCCGGCGTCATGACCGGCATCATCCTCGCCATGGCTCGTGGCGCTGGCGAAGTCGCCCCCCTCATGATTACAGGCGTCGTCAAATTGGCCCCGTCCTTGCCCGTTGACGGTATTGCTCCTTTCATACATGCGGAACGCAAGTTCATGCACCTCGGGTTCCATATTTTTGATCTAGGATTCCAGTCCCCCGACTCTGAAGCCGCCAAACCCATGGTCTTCGCCACCACTTTGTTGCTGATTTTTCTCGTGGTGGTGCTCAATCTGACCGCCATCCAGATCCGCACTCACTTGCGCCGCAAATACCAAGCCAGCGCCTTCTAAAAAAGTGCTCCCGCCTCGGTGGAATTAAGGGTATCTTGGCTCATGACCCGCAAAGAAGCCTACTTGGCACTGAACCTTATCCCAAACGTCGGACCTGTTCGCCTACGGAAACTGGTCGATCACTTCGGGACACCGGAAGAGGTCCTGAGCGCCAAAATTTCCCAGATCACCGCCATCAATGGCATCGATCAAAAAATAGCCGCCACCATCGCGGATTGGGAGAACCAAATCGATCTATCGGGCGAGTTACGGCGGATCGCCGAACTTCATCTCACCCTGCTCACTCAAGAAGACGCCCTCTACCCTCGCCTCCTCCGCCAAGCTCCCGGAGCTCCTTTTCTCCTTTATGTTTGGGGAACTCTCACCCAACGCGACCACAACGCCATCGGCGTCGTCGGCAGCCGCCAAGCCACCCACTACGGTCTTAGCACAGCCAAGAAGCTCAGTTTCCAAATCGCCTATGCCGGTTATACCGTCATCAGCGGCCTCGCCCGCGGCATCGACACCGCTGCCCACGAAGCAGCCCTGGCGGCCAAAGGACGCACCATCGCGGTCATCGGCTCAGGCATCGGTAAACTCTATCCTCCAGAGAATCAGGCCCTAGCCGAACGCATCGCCGAAAACGGAGCCGTCATCAGCGAATATCCCGTGGACCGACTCGCCGACAAACAAACCTTTCCCTATCGCAACCGCATCGTCGCTGGATGGAGCAACGGACTCCTGGTCGTGGAGGCACCCGGGCGCAGTGGCTCTCTCATTACCGCGCAACAAGCCGTTGAGACCGGGCGAACAGTTTATGCCGTTCCAGGTCCCATCGACAAGCCCACCTCTCTCGGTTGCAATCGCCTCATTCAGCAGGGGGCCAAATTAGTGGTCGATGGCAATGACATCCTCGACGATCTGATGACGCTTTTCCCAACGGCCCCCCAGGCTCCCAAAACGCTACCACCGCCACCTCCTGTCGCGGATCTCAGTCTCGACGAAAAAATTCTTTATGAAGCCCTCGGCACAGATGAGAGC
>JBIIUD010000704.1:0-2667 GCA_044340175.1 Verrucomicrobiaceae bacterium | reverse complement strand
CCACTGATTACTGATTACTGCTCCCTCCCCCTTCCCCCATGCCCCTACCATCCATCCAATCCCAACTCTACCTCCAAGCCATGCGCCCCAACGGCCAGGACGTGGATGACCCGCATTTTGCTGACGCACAAAGCGCCGCCGCCGCCGACCCCGCGCTCCAGGCCTGACATCAGCGCGAGCAAGCTTTTGACCGCGCCTTCGCCACCAGCCTCGCCAGTGTCCACCCACCCACCCACCTGCACGCCACCATCCTCGCAGGAGCCCGCGCCTCTCAGCATGCCAGCGCCTGGCGTCGCACCGCTTGGAAAGGTCTCGCCGCAGCCGCCTTGCTCACCCTGCTTGCGACTGCCAGCTTCCTCTTCCTCCGCCCTGTTCCACAGTTTGACGAACCCATCGCCCAATTCCGCACGGCAATGATCCACACTCTCGAAGGCTTCCACACCCTTGACCACAAAACCCCCAAGGCCGACGACGCACGCGTCTGGCTCGCGTCACACAACGGCATCGCCGACGCCAACCTGCCCGCTGACCTCTGCCATCGGGAGACGATCGACTGCAAGATCTTTGAATGGCATGGCGCTAAAGTCACCCTCATCTGCTTCCGCCCCTGCCCCTCCGGCAATCCCCAGTCCGCCTCCGCTCACCTCTTTGTGGTGGACGAAAAACAGGCCCCCGAAATCCTCGCCGCCACCGACTCCCCCCTCTTCGCCGAGACCCAAGCCTGGACCAGCGCCACCTGGAAAAAAGACGGCAAACTCCACCTCCTCGTCAGCCGCAGCGCCATGCCCCACCTGCAAAGCCTCTTCGACGGCTAAACGTACCACGACTCTCCGAGGCGTGCGTCCACTCAACGTATTTGGGCCGTTCCTGGCCCGAGCAGATTGACTTGCCGGGTGCAATACCCCCATCACCCAGGGCTTTGCACTTACCACGACTCTCTGAAGCGTTAGCATTCCCTTCACATTATCCCTTTCCAGCACCCCCTTTTAGGTCACACTAGGACATGCAGTCTCCCGACTACGACGTGGTCATCATCGGTGGTGCCTTCTCCGGTGCTAGCCTCGCGCTCCTCTTGAAGCGCGCCCGTCCGGAGACCCGTATCCTCATCGTCGAGCGCGCGCTCGAGTTCGACCGTAAAGTCGGCGAGTCCACCTCCGAGGTCGCCTCCTGTTTCCTCACCCGCATCCTACGGATCGGCCACTACATGAATCGCCAGCACATCGCCAAACAAGGCCTGCGCATGTGGTTCACCGAAGACAGTCAAACTCCGATCGACCAATGCACGGAGATCGGCGGCTATTACCAGTCCCGTCTGCCCGCGTATCAGATCGACCGCTCCCAACTCGACGAGCACCTCCTCCACCTCGCCCAGGAGGCCGGGTGCCACCTCTGGCGTCCGGCAAAGGTCAAAGACTTCACCCTGCAAGAGGGCGGCCTGCAAGAAATCACCCTCGAAACCGAAGGTCAAACCCGCACCCTACGCACCCGTTGGCTCGCCGACGCCTCCGGCAAAGCCGCCACCCTTTCCCGCAAACTCGGTCACTGGCGGAAGCTCGACTCCCACCCCACCCACTCCCTCTGGGCACGTTTCAGCGGGGTCGGAAATCTCGATAGCTACGAGGTCGCCCGGGATTACCCCAGCTTCGCCAAAGCCGTGCGCACCTCCCGCGACACCGCCACCAACCACCTCATGGGTCGCGGCTGGTGGTGCTGGATCATCCCCTTGAAGAATGGCGACGTCTCACTCGGCCTCACCTACGACAGCCGCCTGTTCCAGGCTCCCGTCGGCGTCAACATCGCCGAAAAGCTCCTCACCCACGTCCGCGCTCACCCCATCGGTCGCCTGCTTTTTGAGAAAGCCGAACCCGTCGGCACCGACATGCGTGCCTACGCCCACCTCCCCTACCACACCACCCAAGTCTGTGGGGATGGCTGGTCTTGCGTGGGCGATGCCGCAGGCTTCATGGACCCGCTTTACAGTCAAGGCCTCGACTACTGCGCGCACACCGTCTTCGCCGCCCACAAGCTCATTCTCCAGGCCCTCGAAGACCAACCCATGGCAGGTCCGGTCGCCGCCCTGAACACCCTCTTCAATCAAAGTTACCAGCGCTGGTATCAGTCCATCTATCAGGACAAATATCACTACTTGGGCGATGCCGAACTGACCAATGCCGCCTTCTTGATGGACCTCTCCTGCTACTTCATCGGCCCTGTCCGACTCGTGTATGAGAATCCTGAAATCGAGTTCGCACTCCTCCCCTACTCCGGCCCCGCGGGAGCGCTCTTCGCTCGCTTCATGCGCTTCTATAATCGCCGTCTCGCCCACATCGCCCAGCGCCGCTGGGCCGCCGGCACCTATGGCGCCTGCAACACCCAGCATCGTTATTTTGTCAAAGCCGGCTTCATCCCCGCCCTCGGCCCTATGTTCAAATCCTTGCGCCAAGGCATCTGCATCTGGTTGAAAGCCGAGTGGAAGACCCTCTTCCTCCCCCGCCTCAATCCAGCAGTCACTCCGACCACGCCGTTGGAGCCAAGTCACCTCCTTGGAGTCAAGGCTTTAGCCGATCATTGATGAGCGACTCAAGCCCGCTCTCAGAACGGTTTGAAATAGCCCAGGTAAGCCGCCGCCGCACCCAGGATGATCCCCAGCGCCACACCGATCCCAGG
>JBIIUD010000703.1:0-2669 GCA_044340175.1 Verrucomicrobiaceae bacterium | reverse complement strand
CGCGACGGAGTGCCAAATCAAGCAGCCCTTTGGCATCGCCTTTGATCCGCAGGACAACATGTTCATCTGCGAGGAGACGCATCGCATCCTCCGCGTGGATGCCAAGAGTGGCCTGCTCACTGTCGTCTCAGCGGCGAAACCAAAAGATGCCGCCATTGGCGATTCCGGCCCTGCCCGTGATGCTAGCTTCAACGCGCCGCACAACCTCATCGCCGATACCGCAGGTAATCTCTACATCGCCGACACCTTCAACTACCGCGTGTGCCGGATGGATGCCAAGACTGGCATCGTCACCACCCATGCTGGCAATGGCGACAAGGAAGTCTCTGGCGATGGTGGCCCGGCTGTGGACGCCGGGCTTGGCTGGATCGCCTGCCTCGCCTTCAATCATGACTGCACCCAGCTCAGCATCAGTGGTGATGGCAAAAGTGGTATCCGCGTGGTGGACATGAGCACCGGACTCATCAGCACCCTCACGGGCATCAGCGGCAGTCGTGCCCACGCCGTGGACTCCAAGGGCAACGTCTTCATCACCACACGTTTCGGTGTGCGCATGAGGAACCCCGACGGCAAAGTACAAACTCTCGAAGACAACACTGCCATCCCACCACTCGCAGGCGTCAAGCACCTGTGGGCGGATCACGATGACAACATCCTCATCGCCGACGCGAGCAATCATCGCATCCGCAAGTTCATCGTCGCTGAGAGCAAGCTCATCACCCTCGTCGGTAACGGAGCCAAAGGCAGCGAAGGCGTCCCCGGTCCAGCGCTGCAAGCCCTGCTCGGAGAGCCCCATGGCGTCGTCACGCACCCGAGAACTGGGGACCTCTACATTGCGGATTCGCGCAACCATCGCGTGCTTCGCATCAAGCAACGCCCCTGAAACCACGCATCTTTTACCAACACCCACACCCTATGAAAACACAACGAATCGGTATCATCATGAACGGCGTCACCGGACGCATGGGCACCAATCAGCACCTCATCCGCTCCATCAATGCGATCCGCGACCAAGGCGGCCTCAAAGTGAATGATGAGCTGACTTTGATGCCTGATCCCATCCTCACCGGACGCAATCATGACAAGCTCGCGGCCCTCGCATCACGCACGGGCGTGACTCGTTTCACGACGGATGTCGATGCGGCGCTTGCGAACCCGGAGGACGAGATCTTTTTCGACGCCAGCGGCACGCTGCAACGTGCGGGATTTGTCGAAAAGGCCGTGAAGGCGAAGAAGGCCATCTACTGCGAAAAGCCAACAGCGGTGGAAACAGCGGAAGCGCTGCGCCTTGCCAAACTCTGTGAGGACGCTGGCGTTAAGAACGGCGTGGTGCAGGACAAGCTGTGGCTGAGCGGCATCCGCAAATTCAAGCTGCTGAAGGATCAGGGCTTCTTCGGTCGCATCCTCAGCGTGCGCGGCGAGTTCGGTTATTGGGTCTTCACGGGTGAGGATGGCGACCAGCCAGCGCAGCGTCCGTCATGGAATTACCGCAAAGAGGATGGCGGCGGCATCATCGTCGATATGCTCTGCCACTGGCGTTACGTGATCGACAATCTCTTTGGCAAAGTGAAGGCCGTGAGCTGCATGGGGGCCACGCACATCCCGAAACGCATTGACGAGCGTGGCAAAGAATACGCCTGCACCAGCGACGACGCCTGCTACGCCACGTTCGAGTGTGAAGACGGTGTCATCTGCCAGTTCAACAGCTCGTGGACTGTCCGCGTGCGCCGCGACGATCTGCTCACCATGCAGGTCGATGGCACGCACGGCAGCGCGATTGTCGGCCTGCGTGATTGCTGGGTGCAAAGCGCGGGGGTGACACCACGCCCGATCTGGAACCCAGACATCCAGCAACCGATCAACTTCTTCGAAGGTTGGCAAAAGGTGCCGGAGACGACGACTTTTGACAACGCCTTCAAAATCCAATGGGAGGCCTTTTTGAAACACGTTGCCGTCGATACACCCTTCCCCTGGACGTTGCGGGAGGGTGCCAAAGGCGTGCAACTCGCCGAACTCGGCCTACAAAGCTGGGAACAACGCAAGTGGCTCAATGTGGAGCCGTTGATCTAACAAAGCCGAAGCCACTCACGACCTCCATGGAAACACTCATCTCTAAACCCGAAGACCTTACTCCGAACACGGCTTGGCTCGATACCAAGTGGGCGTGGACGGGTGAGGAAGAACTCATCGATCACACCACCAAGCCTCGTCTCTGTGCAGCGGCGTTATTGCCCTTTCGGGATCAAAAACCGGACTGGGAGGGCTTCATCGGGAGTCTGCGCTGGATGCAGGCCACTGCGGATCATTATGGGGTGGAGTTTGTGCCGGTGCTGAATGCGGATACGGGCTACATCTTCGACATGGATGACTCGCAGTATGCGGAAGTGCTGAGGCGCTTTCGCGCGGAGTTTCCGACAACGAAGTTCATCGCGGGTGTCACGGCTCGCGGTGCTCAAGATGACACTGGTTTCAAATCCGAGCGCTATCGTCCGCTGATCGACATCGTTCAGCAGCATGAAAACTGCGAGGTCATGCTGATGACGTCGAAATGGCTCAGTGCGCTCGATCCCGAGCCTTGCCGTGATGCCTACTACGAGATCGCGGAGTGGTTGATTCGTCCGGGTATCGTCCACGCCTTGGAGCCAGCCTTTGTGCCGTGGGCGCGTCCG
>JBIIUD010000752.1:0-2670 GCA_044340175.1 Verrucomicrobiaceae bacterium | reverse complement strand
ACCACCTTTTGCAACGATGAATCGAGTCATTTAAGTCGAAACCAGCATCCCGAGTTTCTACTTCGAGACTCGTCTTACTGTGCCGGAGAATCAGGCTCGGCGAAACTGGACCCGCAAATGGTGGGAAGAAGCATTCAACATCGACACATTGGTCACTTCCCAAGCAGTGATCGCCGAACTCACCGATACACCGGAGCCAAAGCGCAGCGACTGTCTCGGTTTGCTGAGGGACATTCCTTTGCTCGAACTCGACAATGAAATTGAAGCATTGGTGCGGACCTACATCGAAAACAAAGTCATGCCTGCCGATGTCACGGGCGACGCGCTCCATTTGGCACTGGCCACTCTGCACGAATGTGATATACTCGTTTCATGGAACTGCCGACACATTGCTAACGCCAATAAGTTCGAGCACGTCCGCAAAATTAACGGCAGGCTCGGCTACGAAACGCCCCAACTCATCACGCCACTCGAACTGATTAAGGAGGCACTATGACCACCGCAACACAGCAACAAGATGACGAAGACGGACTCGAATGGTTGCGCGACATCCGCAGGAAAATGTCCTCGGAATGCAATCACGACCCGCGCATCCTGATCGAAAAGCTCCGTCAAATGGAGAAACTTCCTGAATATGCCCATCGTATCGTGCGGGTCCGCAAGGTGCTCGAGCCCGTGAACCCCTAACAGCAACCAGCGACCCCAATGTCATCGGCCTGATGAAAAACAAAGACATGGCCCTCGTCGTCAACACACCCTCCGGCAAGAACCCCCGCGAAGACGAAGCCAAAATCAGCACCGCCACCATGCAAAACCGCATCCCCATCATGACCACCCTCCGCGGCGCCGATACCGCACTGAGCGCGATCAAAGCACTGCAAGGCACCGCGGAGCAGGTGCGGGCTTTACAAGAGTATCACAAGCAATAGAAGCCCATCGAGAGGAGCGCGGACACTCCCGACTAAATACACCTCCAATCCTTTGAGGATTGGCAAGAAGATTAGTGGGCAAGAAAATTTTCTTGCCCCTGAATTTTCTTGCCAAAAAAGAGGTGAGTTACTCTCCGTTCCACGGTCTAGCCCGGTGGCGTTCGGTTGCTCCTGTCCGCATCATCATCTTCGCGGCCTCTCCGCCACTTCAAAAAGCGGACACGATTGCCCAGGCTCCCCTTAAATAGCTTCGCGCATGAAATTCTTCGATCCACGAGGGGACATCGAAAAGACGGCCCACAAGCTACCGCATTGGAAACAAGGCAAGATGGCGCTCTTCGCCGCCTCTCCGCCTCGCTTCCGCATAAACATCTCAACGACTGACATCGCGCTCGGATGAAGTGCGGATCAAGTTGGCGTTCCTCTCAACACATCCCGTTTTGATTTCACCCCATGCTTTGTCATGCCGCATGGAGCACTTGCTGCTTTGCTGAGCAGTCTGGTATTTTGACGACTGTTCGGACTTGCGATTTTCCATGGATACAATGGCTACCCCGACGATCACCACGACCAGCTTCATCGGTCAGCAGGGCCAGATGCTTTTCTATCTGCCGCTTTACGGCAATCGCGGAGCGCTCAGCGGCATCCTCCGGGTGGACCCCGCCGTGCTAAATGCGCCCGCCGGCCTTTTCGACGGCAGCTTCACCATCACCGGGGCCACCATCACCGCGAATCGCGTGGCTCCTTGCTACGGCCAGACCGTCCGAATTGTCACTCCCTCCTCCGATACCACAAGAGGCTACGGCTTTTTCCTTCTGCCAACCCTTCCTGTGTCACCTCAGACCGTCTCAACTTCTCCAAAACTGAGCGGTAGGGTGACCTTCACGACACCGTGACCCGCTTCAGCCGGCCTGATCACCGGCTAGAGCATTTTAAGAAAAGAAGTGGCCGTTGATTTGGGAGCGCCGGAGGTGGAGTTGGGCCGTTGGCAGCGCCGGGGCATAGGAGTGCATACGTCCCAAGCTGACGACGGCTCAGATCCGCCTCCGCCGCCACAAAGGAGCGGCTACTGTTTTACTTAAACGGCTCTAACCTCAAACCATGCCCGCACTCGGCACGTCAGCGGCACGGTTTCACAACCGGGGACTCCAAGGTCAGTGTGCAAAACTTGAACTGTTAGCTTGAGAAGCGCGGAGGCTTGGTTGCTCAAGTCTATCAGGTGCCTCCCAGTTCGGAGTCCGCCTTCAATGACAACCTCGAACGTTAGGGATTATCGAAGTGTTGGCGTTCATCAGCCGAATTTCGCGGAACTCAACGGTAGCCACTTATTTTTTGGGTTAACCCAAAAAAGGATGAGCTTCAAAGCTCTGGGAGCCTATTTTAGGAAGTAATCAGTCTCGACGCCATCGGTTTTGCCGCCGGTTTATCTCCACCCTTCACCTTCCTCTGCCAATGCTCGAATTTTTCTCCGCTAGCACCCGCATGGTAAATTCACGTCATGCCGTTCAAGAGTGCCTCGATGAGGCCCTGGGGGCCGACAAGACCTGCGATCTCGTCATCCTCAATGCCTCGATCGGGCATGACTTTCAAGCGCTGACCGATGAGGTGCGGCGGCAAATCCCAGGCGTTCGCGTGGTGGGCGCTTCCTGCTGCGGTATCGTGGGCAGTGAGGGGGTGAGCGAGTCATTGAAGGATGTCGCGTTGATGGCGGTGCGCGGCCCTGAGGTGGCCGTGGCACATG
>JBIIUD010000702.1:0-2673 GCA_044340175.1 Verrucomicrobiaceae bacterium | reverse complement strand
CAGACTGACCGCATTGCCCATCACGCTCACGCCTGCCAGCATCACGCGGCCCGCAGCCGGTGGCAGCTATAACCTCTCCATCACCGCCTTCGCCACCCAGGTGACCGAGAACCTGCCCTGGCTCAGCGCTGTCGAAACAGGCAGCGGCGTGCACACCAGCACAGTGCAAATCACCCTGCGGCCTAACACTAGCAGCAAGGCACGGAGCGGACGCATCACCATCGACGGACAAACCCATGATGTGACACAACTCGGCGTCACCAAGCCCTCCATCACATCCATGAGCAGCACGCCGCATGAAGCCATTGTCAGTGGCTTCTTCAGCCTGGCGATTCCGTTGGTCGATGGCCCTGCCACCTTCACCGCCACCGACTTACCTCCAGGTTTAAAGATCGACAACGTCACCAATCTCATCAGCGGCACACCCACCACGGCGGGCACTTACAACGTCGTCATCCGAGCGAGGAACGCCGCAGGCCCACTGGCCACCGATACTGCAGGCATCGCCGCCGCCACCGCTGCCCTCACCATCCATGTCAGCGACTTGGACCCAAACCTCATCGGGACCTACCACGGCCTCATCTCGCCCAGCCAAGTCGCCTACCTCACGCCCAACGTGAATGTCGGCGCACGGCTGGCACTCACCACCACACCGCGCGGCGGCATCACCGGACAGATCCTTGAAGGCCGCACCCGGGTCTCCTTGAAAGGCCAACTGCAAGCCAGCGTCGCCGACCCCGATCATCCCGTGGCCATCCTCCATCTCACCGGCCCTAGAACGAAACGCCAAGTCACACTGAACGTCACGCTCGACAAGACCAGCAACACCCTGGCCGGAGCCTTTTATCTGACCGCCTCACCCGCCGCTAGAACACCTGTCGAAGGCTGGCGCAATGCGTGGACCAATAGCACCCAAGCCACCGATTACGCAGCACTCCACACCTTCGCGATTGAAAATGTCTCCGCCGTGCAAACTAGCCCGGATGGCTTTGGCTTCGGCAACTTCACTCCTGTCGCGAATACCGGCCAGCTCATCATCAAAGGCAATCTCGCCGACGGCAGTCCCATCGTTAGCAGCACCTTCGTCGGTCCCACTGGCCAGGTGCTCTTCTACCAACCACTCTACGCCAATATCGGCAGTTGCTTGGGCAAGCTGGACATCACCCGCGGTCCCGCCCCGCCGCAAAACAACAGCATCCTCGGCCAACTCACCTGGTTCAAACCCGCCGCGCTACCCAAAGCCAAAGACTTGATCTATCGCGCAGGTTTTGGACCCATCGCGCTAGACGCCGCAGGCAGCAGTTATCCGGCACCCGCACCCAACCAGCGAGTCATGAGCCTCCCTACCAGCGCTGCCAAACTCGCCTTCACTTTGGGCGGACTCAACGATCTGGAATTCGAGCAACCCCTCGCCATCTCAGAAACCCACATCGTCACCATCGACACGCCCATCAACAGCACCTCCATCTCAACACTCAATGCCGCCACTGGACTGTTCTCCGGCAGCTTCAGCCTATCTGACACACCCGAGCGAAAAGCCAATTTCAACGGCCAAATCGTTCGCATCATTGGCAACCCCACCACGACGACTCGCGGCTACGGATACTTCCTCCTCCCCCAGCCGACAGCGATCCCCGCGCAACAGAGTGGGGGAGTCATTCTGAGCTCGCCCTAAGGGCGTTTAGCCTGCACCCGATGTTGAAAGCACCCAGATCCTCCAGGCCACTGGACCCAATCCTGTTAATCCTCCAAAATCCCGTCAGCCGACCGAAGGGAGACAGCCTGCCATAGGCAGCCCGAAGGGAAGCGAAGCGCGGCAGTCCTGTCCAAAAAAAGACGCCGCCCGCTCTTTACGTCACTCCGCCGGCTCAATCGTCGCACTCATCGACCCCTTGCTCTCCGGCAACCGCGGGTCCGCCCCATACTCATGGATCTGCTCCAACCGTAGCTCGGCCAGCTCCTTGTGGCACGTCGCCACAATCACCCGCCCCTCCGCATTCACCTTGTCCGCCAGCTTGAACGCCGTCTCAAACGGATGCCCAAACAAGCCCTGCAGCATCTCGATCACATACGCATAAGTATGCTTGTCATCGTCCAGTAAAATCACGTGATACGGCGGCTCCACCTCCGGTTTCGTCACCACCTGCGTCTGCGGCAATCCAGGACGCCGCACTGGCGCCATCGGAGCCGCCATCGCCGGACTCTTCAAACACCAGCCATCGCCAAATTTCGAGGCATGGATTCCATTTCGCACGCCTCAAAGTACCCCAAACTCGGCTTTTCGCAAGCTGCGGTTCCAAGCCGTTCGATAGCCCATTCCCGCTCTGCCGCCTCCGCCGCGCGGCAAACCCAGGCAAAGGAGGCCTGATACGCTTCCTCAAACCGGTTGGCCACTTCCATCACGGCATGACCACTGGCCACGGACTCCGCAAGCGTCTCCCAGCCTGGAAAGGTCAACTCACTCGTCAGCCACTGCGTCAAAGAGACATCCGACTTCATCGGTGCCGGCACCTGCTCCAGACCCTCAAGCATTTGCTCAAGATTCGCACGCATTTTTGGGATCAAATACTGCAACGCCTGTGCCTGCGCCTCCAACTCACTGCCCGCTTCGGCATGCTTGAAGACTTCCAACTGGCCGTCGAGCCCCAAAGATTCCAACGCAAACCCAAGATT
>JBIIUD010000700.1:0-2683 GCA_044340175.1 Verrucomicrobiaceae bacterium | reverse complement strand
CATCGCTTGGGCGGCATCACCCTTGCTACGCAAATCATCCACCTGAATCAAAGCCGACTCCAAAGTCTCGCGCAGGTCCGTCAGCTCACTCATGCGTTCCTCCAGCGCCTCCTGCACCTGCATCTGCTCGCCCGCCAGTAGGGCCTGCGCCAGTGCGCTCGTGGCGACCTCCCGCTTCTTGGCAAAAACCTCCACCTTTTGCAGCACCGGCCCCAGCTTCATGAACACCTGCATTAACCCCTCCTCCATCGGCACCGTGGCCCACGCCGCAGCCTGATCGGGATAATCCAACTCCAGCAAATGCTTCAGGCGCGACTCCGGCTCCTTTAACAGCTCATACGCCGCATTGATCTGGGAGCTCAACGCCGCATCCCCGCCCGCCTGATCCGGGTGCGCCGCCCGCCCCAGCTCAAGCCACGCGCTTTTCAGCGTCTCTTCATCCAACGCGGCACACCGCGCCAGACCTAGCCGTGCAAACGCGTCCATGATCCTTTACGCCGAGAAGCTTTCACCGCACGAACACGTCACCACGGCATTCGGATTCTTCACCTTGAAGCCCCCGCTCTGCAAATCATCGCTGTAATCCAGTTCCGATCCCGAAACAAACAACGCACTCTTCGGATCAATCACCACCCGCACCTCGTTGGAGGTGACCATGATGTCACGATTCATCGGGCCATCCACCAGATCCATCTTGTATTGCAAGCCGGAGCAGCCACCGCCGATCACCTTCACCCGCAGCGCTCCATTTTCCTCCCGCCCCTGCTTTTTGAGCAGACCCCGCAAGCGATTCGAGGCGTTCGGCAGCACCTTGATGAGTTTCTCGTTTCCGATCTTGTAGGCGATGGCGGTTTCCATGAATTCAAATCTTTCTGAGTGATATTAGTGGCAACGCTAGGACCCGGGTCCCGGCTGCATCCCATCACGAGCATTTCGGGCAAAGCCCAAAGAACTCCAG
Organism: Verrucomicrobiaceae bacterium; assembly: GCA_044340175.1. Taxonomy (GTDB): domain Bacteria; phylum Verrucomicrobiota; class Verrucomicrobiia; order Verrucomicrobiales; family Verrucomicrobiaceae; genus JAGRPD01. Next base: position 1,725 of record JBIIUD010000700.1, on the reverse strand, counting down.
TTCGTGATAGAGCCCTGTGAAACCCGATTGTTTGGCGATTTGTTTCTCCAGCGACTCCACTGGGCAGGAGATCTCCAGCCGCTGAATCGTCCCGCATTTGGTGCAGATGAGGTAGTCGTTGTGATGCCCAGGGAACACCATCGTGTAATAGGCCGCGCGGTCATGCAGGCCAAGACGGCGCAGCACCCCGCGCTCTTCAAGCTTCATCAGCAACCGGTAAACCGTCGCTCGGTCGGCGCCGCTACTCAGGTGTTTCGACTCCGCCACATCCGCCAGCGTCAGGGGTCCACCGGCCTCAATCAAAATGTGCAGCACATCCTCTAGCGCCCGCGTCCGCCTCAGGCCGGACGCCTTGCAGCGCTCCACCGCCTGTTCGATCAAATCCACATTGGCACAGTGGCTGTGCGAGTGTTTGCAGGGGGCGGGTTGGACGGGTTGGGGCATTGCAAAAGGTTGGCGAAAAGCTCTCTTCCCTTTCAGCGACATTTCCTCCAAACTCAAGTCCGATCATGCCTCACCCAACTGCTCTCATCCTAGCCGCCCTGCCCCCCGCCATCCAGCCGCTCCTGGAACAGCAGTTCATCTGCCTGGACGCCACCACCCCCGACGCACTCGAGGCCCTGCTTTCGGCACCGGCACCGCCAACGCCCATCCGCGCCCTCGTTGGCAATGGCGGCTCACAGGTCCCCGCTCACCTCCTTTCCCGCCTGCCCGATCTCGAAATCATCACCCTCTGCGGGGTCGGTTACGATGGCGTGGACCTTGCCGCCTGCCGGGAGCGCGGTGTTCGCCTCACCAACACTCCTGACGTGCTCACTGACGATGTCGCCGACCTTGCCACGGCGCTTGTCCTCATGACCAGCCGTCGCCTCGTCGAGGCCAATCGCTTTTTGCACCAGGGCCAGTGGCTCACGGGCCAGTTCCCCTTGGCCTCCGCTCTCCGCGGCAAAACCGCCGGCATTCTCGGTCTCGGCCGCATCGGCAAAGCCATCGCCACTCGGCTCAGCGCTCTCGGCATGACCATCGCCTACCATGGTCGCCAGCCGCAGCCCGTGCCTTACGCCTACCACGATACCTTGACCGGCCTCGCCGCTGCGGCGGACTTCCTCGTCCTCGCCTGCCCCGGTGGTCCCGCCACCCATCACCTTGTCGATGCATCGGTGCTCGCCGCCCTCGGCCCCACTGGCACCCTCATCAATATCGCCCGCGGCGGTGTCGTCGATGAATCCGCTCTTGTGCACGCGCTCGAGTCCGGTCAGATCCTCTCCGTCGGTCTCGATGTTTTTGAGCACGAGCCTCAAGTGCCCGCTGCCCTACTCAATCACCCCCGCGCTGTCCTGCTACCCCACGTCGGCAGTGCCACAGTCGAAACCCGCACGGCCATGGGCCAACTCTGCCTCGACAACCTGCACGCCCACTTTTCCGGTCAGCCGCTACTCACCCCCGTGTAATCGGGCCATTCCTGGCCCGATTCGTTCGACTGGGGACAGGAATGCCCCCACTAGAATAAGATCCCAAGACCTACCATGCGCACGTTCCTCTTCCTCGCCACCGCTCTGCTTGCTCAAGCTGAACCCGTCCTGGAAAAAGTCGTCTCCCATGTCCAGTCCCATCCCGCTGGCGACGCCCCGTTCTCTCTCAAGAAAGACTCGCTCCAGGGCGACCTCTCGCATCTCCCCATCGGCGTTTTCGACTCCGGCATCGGCGGTCTCACCGTGCTGGAGG
>JBIIUD010000024.1:0-10943 GCA_044340175.1 Verrucomicrobiaceae bacterium | reverse complement strand
TCAACGCCGCCTCTGGCTGCCGCTGCAACAGCAAGATCCGGCTGAGCGCAGAAAGCAGCAGCTCATTGACGGGCTCCCGCCGCAGCGCCTCCTCCAGCACTCGCACCGCGTCCTGGCCGACGATCTCTTTAGCCTCGTCAGACCTCCACACTTGCCGCTCTGATTGCTCCCGCCGCTGCTGCTCCGCCTCCAGCATGAGCTCCACCTCTCGCAGCAGGTAGCGCGTCTGGTTGCCAGGGTCCCGTAGTTTGAGGCGACCCAGCACCCGCAGAGCCAGCACCCGATTTTGATCCTCCATCGCCAGTTCCAGGGCAAGATTCTCTGCCTCCAGGGAGAGCTCCACCGGACGTCCCGTCGCCGGATCGAGCGCCAGTGCCCTCAGCATGGAGTAGCTGGTGTCGAGATCGGCACAACGCAGCGCCCACCAGCCCGCGCGGAACTTCTCCGCCGCCGTCGCCTTATCAGCGCGGGCCGCTTCCAGTACTTTGGCCAGTTGGGCCTTCATCTCCGGTGTGGGACCCTGTTTTTCAGGCGGATCCTCCTGCCCAAACTGCGCCCCGGTGAGCACGCTCGGCAGACGAAACTCAGCTCCTGCCCCTGGGGTTGGGGCGGCGCTAACCCCACGCGCTGAGCCCATCAGCAGCGCCAGCAACCGCTCGTCCGCCTCCACCCGCTGCTCGTCCGAAGGCGCCACAGCCCAGGCCGTCTCCAGAGCTTCCCGCGCTTCCTTCTCTGCGCCCGATTCCATCAGCAGGTCCGCCAACCGCAGCCAGTCTTCCCGGTCCACACCGGGCATCCCGACAGCCCGCCGCGCTTTCTCCAAAGCCGCCTTCACGTCACTGCCGCTCATCAGGAAAGAAGTCGCCTCCCCCAGCCGCACCCGCTCCACATCCGCCTTGCCACTGGCCGCCACATAGGCATCCAGCACCTTTTGCGCCTCCGCATTTTGCTGGCGAGCGCGCAAGTGCGACGCCAGCTCGAACACCGCCTCAGTCCGTCCCGGTTCACGCTTGACCCGATCCCGCAGCACTCGCTCCACCACCGCATCGAGCGTCCGCTGCTGGGCAAAGAGCAGAACCTCCTTTTCCACCGCCACCGCTCCACCAGCCGTATCCAGCAGCGCCTTCAAACGTGCGGCCGCCGCCTCCGGGTCGCCCGCCCGCAGATCCGCCTCACTGCGCAGCAGGACCCAACCCACCGGCGCAGCCCCTCCCGACTCCGCCAGCCGCGCGTCCAACCAAACCTTAGCCTCTTCGACCTCCCCATGATCCAAAATCGCCCGCACCCAGTCCCAGCGATAGCTCTCCTCCGTTGGTGCCGCCTCCACCAGACGGCGCAGCGCCTTCAGCCGTTCGTCAGCGTTGACGGTTAACGTGTGAAAAGCCACCAGACCGTGCAGCGCTGCCTCACGCGCCGCCGGAGCGGGCTGGTCTGCCGCCTTTTCCAGTTCCGCACGCAGCTCATCGAGACGCCCAAACCGCTCATGCAGCCGCACCCGCTGCCGGAAAAACTCCGCAAAGCGCCCATCGCGAAAATGCAGCATGCCAAGGCCCGTCCGCAGCGCCGTATCTGCCTCATCGAACTGGTCGGCGTGTGCCTGAATGCGGGCCAGATCCCCGAGCGCGTTGAGTTTTTCCCGGGGGTCCGCCTTTTCCGCCAGCGCCTTGAAAAACACCGCCGCCCGGCTTGAAAGACCTGCCTGCAACAGCCGCTGGGCCACCTGCCGCGCCACCTCGAGACTGTCCGCCTGCTCCCCAGCCGCCTTCTCCCAAAAAAGAGCCGCCCGCTCCACCTCACCCCCGCTCAGGGCTAGGTCTCCCGCCTCCATCCACGCTGCCAACCGGTCCGCGCTGCCCTGCGCGAGCACCCCCGCCAGCGCCTCGTAGTGCCCGATGGCCTCAGCGCGCTTGGCCAACTCTGCCGCTGTGCGCGCCGCTGAGCGCAGTGCGTAGCGATTCCCCGGCTCCGTCTTCAGCACCTCTGCGTAGAGCGCCGCTGCCGCCGCCAGATCCCCCTTCTTTTTCAGCAAATGCGCCCGCACCAGCGTCACGGAAGGATGTGGCCGCGCGGCTGCCTGCGCCGTGATGTTGGCAATCAAGAGTTCCGTTTCACCATGGGATGAGTAGAGCTGCCACAGCAGGTCCAGCACCCGCCCCTCCTCCGGTTGGGTCACCAGCAGCGCTAAGTATTCATTGGCCAGCCGAGTCTCCCGCTGCGTCCAGGGCGACGCCTGCTCTACCTGTCCATGGGCGGACTCCTCAGCCCCGAGGATCCCTCCCAAAAGACAGCAGGCCAGAGCAACGCGTTTCATAGCAATCAAATAAACCGACCCCCCTATTGAAAACGACACCCGCCTCCCATGAAAGCGCCTTTTTCAGAGTTTCCGCCACCTCGCGGTCACCACGGATGCTGCTCGAGCGTCCTCAATAAGCTACTGCGGCCATTGGCCATCCACGATGGGACGCAGGCTGAAGCGGGTGGGATCGACGACGACATGCTTCACCTTTTGGCGTTTCCACGTGTAAGTGACATGGACGAGGCCGTCTTGGGTCTGAATGATGGCGGGGTAACTGTACTCGCCCGGTTCAGTTTCAAACACGAGCGCGGCCTGCCAAGTGGTGCCGTCTTTGGAAACCGCAAGATTCAGCGGCGTGCGCTTGCCACCCCATTTGCCAGGCGTGCCAGCGATGTGGTTGTAAATGATGAGATGAGTGCCGTCAGCGAGCGTGACGGCATCCGTGCCGCTGTTGTTATTGGGCAGGGTGCCGAGTGAAATCTCTCCCCAGGTCTTGCCGCCGTCGTCACTGCGGATTTCAAACACGCGATCCTGGCGTGAGCGGCCCAGGGCGAGCAGCTTGTTTCCGCCAAGGAAAAGTAGGCTTGGTTGAATGGCTTGGATCGTTTTACCGTCGTGCAGCGGTGGGGTGCGTTCCCAGGTTTTGCCAAAGTCGCGCGTGCGCTCAAAGTGGACGGTCCAGGTTTCTTTAGCCTCTTTGCTAGCGGCTTTGGTTTCCTCACTGGTGGGACACAGGATGCTGCCGTCAGCGAGTTGAACGGGCTTGTTTTTCACTGGGCCGAGGATGCCCTCGGGGAGACGGCGGGCTTGCTCCCAGGTCTTGCCGCCATCGGTGGAGAGGGTCAGCATGCCCCACCACGTCTGCGGTGAGGGTCCGGCTTTGTAAAACAGCATCAAAGGTCCGTCCTTGGGCTGGAACAACACCGGATTCCAAGTGGGATGACGAACGACGGTACCGTCGCTCAGGGTATGCTGGACGCCGTTGGCCACCTCAAGGCTCTCAGTCCACTTGCCATCGACCTGACGCGAGACCCAGATGCCGACGTCCGGGTTTTTTTCATGCGTGCCACCAAACCACGCGGAGACGAGGCCGGAAGGTGTTTCCACCAGGGTGCTGGCGTGAATCTGGGGATACGGACCGGTGTCGTAGATGAATTCGGAGGTGACAACGGCGGGATCTAACGCCAGTGCCGCTGATAGAGGAAGGACGCAGAGGAGGAGCGATTTCATGACGGATCAAAATTCCCCGCCAGGGGTTGGCTAGGCGGTGGACGAAAGCAATCGCACATCAGCCCGGGGTGGAAGTCAATGTCTGCTAACTGCCAATTTCCGACATGCCATGCGCATTCTTGACCCCCGACGACTCGTCAAAACAGAGATTCCTCATCGAGTGGGGAGGTCCCAGATGCGGCTAGCGCAAGGGTCTGGCCACGAGAATGCCGGCGTGGGATTTGAAGCGGTTCAGATAGTCGGAGAGGCGGGAGTCAATGACGACCTTGCCGTGATTGCGCGGGGCGCTAGCGTGCATGAAGCGGAGCACGCCTTTTTGACGGAGCGCGATGCCAACATGCGAGGTGCCATAGGCGTCTCCATCTCGGCTGATGATGCCGATGATGTCGCCATTCTGGAGCTTTGACTCGATGCCCGGCACGCGGCTCTTGGGGATCATGTAGAGTGGCCGCTTGCGGAGCCGTGCTTCGAGTTCGGAGATGCCCTCCCGGTTTTTCGCGCTGGCTTTCATGTAGCGGTAGTGGCGGGCGTTGACGGTCATTTCGCGTGCGGCATTCGGCACACCAACACCCCCAAGATCCCGTGTGAGGTCGGCCACGAGCCCCCGATCATGGTTGTCCTCAGCCCAGTCCTCCAAGTAGTGCAATCGGGAAAGGTAGCTGCCGGTGCAGCGTCCCTGCCAGTAGCGATCCACCTCCAGGTATTGCAGCAGGCTTTGCGGAGTCCATTTTTCAGCGGGCACGTCGCACAGGCGCGCCAAGGCCAGTGCTGACTCGAAGAAGGTCCAGCAGTCGAGTCCGTTCAGGTTGCAGGACACGGCCTCGATGTGGTCGTGGATTTCCAAGGTGCCACCTTTGTAGGGCGTGCCGACGAGCAATTGGCCAAACCACGCCACCCGCTCTCCCAGAGGGAGGGCGCGCAGGTCGTTCAGCTTGGGCGCTGCTGCTTGAGTCACGGCCTGAAAACGCGCACGCCCTTGGAACACCGTGTCAAAGGGCAGCGAGTCCGCCGCAGGCAAACCCAACGGCAGGCCCACGGCAGCGGTCAGCAGGAGAAAACAGCTTTTCATGAGCTGACCATGGAGGCATTTGAGCGCCTTTGCAGCTTCTGAGTTTAGGCTTTGCCCACGGAGGAAACTGTGGACCTCCAGTGAATAGAGGCCGCCTTATCTCGTCTCAGGGTGATGAAGGCAACTCTACAACGTTTGATAGCGGCAGGTATGTTGGTCACTCTGGGAGTCAGTTGCACCACGGCTTACGATGCCTACGGGCGGCCCGTCTCGGTGGTGGACCCAGGCATGGCGGCTCTCGGCATCGCTGCGGCAGGAGTCGCGGGTTATGCTTTGGCGAACAACAACCGGAACCGGAACTGGAACCGCAACCACCAGCGCGGCTTCTATGACAACCGACGCTCGTTCGGCCATCATCACCGCAGGCAGTGCAATCCAACCGCAAGGCCTATCCGCTACTGGTGAGGCGGTGGCGGTGGCTATTTTTCTGGCAGCGCCGTGATGGGCGTGGTGTCGATGGCGATGTCACTACCGAGCAGGTGCTTGAAGACAAAGGCTTCACTGCGCTTTTTGGCCTCAGGATGACCGACGGAGCCATGACCACCGCCGGTGATGGGAATCAAGAGGGACGCGACACCGACCTTTTGCAGCGCCGCATGAATGATTTCAGCATGGCGGTAAGCGACGCGCTGGTCGGCGGTGCCGTGAAGAGTGAGGAATGGGGGGTCATCAGTACTGACGTAGCTCAAGGGTGAGGCGGCTTTCGCCACGTCGATCCGCGCCGGCGCGGGGCCTCCTAACAGACCGCTGACAGCGGCATCGTTAAAGTTAGGTTCCCCCTCGGGATGAAACATGAGGGCCTGGGTAAAATCCTCTGGCCCACAGTGGTTGACGACGCAGTGGACGCGGCTGCTGAGAGCGGTGAAAGCGCCGAGGCTGCCTTCGAGGTCTTTGACCTCCCCGCTAGTGCCCAGCAAAGAACAGAGGTGACCGCCTGCGGAACTGCCCCAGACAGCGATGCGGTCAGGGTCGAGATGATGCGTCTTGGCATGCCCACGAATCCAGCGGATGGCCGCCTTCACATCATGAATCTGCGCCGGCCAGGAGGCCTCTCCCGTGAGACGATAGCCGACACAGACCGCCGCGATCTTGCCCGTGCGCGCCATCTGGATCGCAGCGGAGGCATAGCCAATGCGATCACCGTTGACCCAACCACCGCCGTGGATGAAAGCGACGACAGGCAGGGGGCTTTCGGTGCTAGGTTTCTCCGGCAGATAAAGATCAACCGCCTGCTTGGGGTTCGCATTCCCGGCGTAGGGCTGGTCGAGTTGCAGGGTGACGGCGTTTTGGACTGCGAGGGCGCGGACCTTTTGTTTTTGTGCGGCGAGGTCCTGCGCCTTGGCATTGAGGCTGAAGCAAAGGGCAAGACAGAGGAGTCGTGGAAACATGATCCAAGCTAAACGCATGGGCGAGACGGTGATTTTGCATCTGGCGCGCTCATCGCGTCTCTTCGAGCACCGCCAACTCCCGCAGCAGGGCCGTGGCGTAGGCACCCCGGGGAAGATCAAAGCCGAGCTCCAGGTCACCGTTTTCCAAAACAGTGGCGGTAGGTTGCATCGGACGGAGGCGCATGACACGTCGTTCCTGGCGCAGACCAGCCGCTTCGAGCCCGGCGGTGAGCTCTGGGAAACGCGCCGTCACCTCCCGTTCCAGGTCGCGCACGGCATCCGCACTATGCAGATCACCACTTCCCCACAGAGGCGCGGTCAGTTCCACTTTACCTTCGGCAAAGCGCTGGGCCTCGTCCCCGCGCTGGTTTTCGATGAGAAGAATCGTTCCGTTGTCAGGAAAACCATACACCTCTCCAGGCAACGCGCGGTCCCAGGTGCCGCGCGCTAGGCGTTCAGCGACGACGGCATTGAACAGGTGACTCCGAACCGCCGAAAGGAGAATCCCCCGCAACAGCCGATCCCCCGGCGTGAATTCGCCCCGAAACATGGCGGTCGCTTTTTCCACGTTGCGACCTTCGTTCCCAAAGCGCTGGCTCCCGAACAGGTTCGGCACACCTGCCCGCGCGATGTCTTCCCAGCGTTTCAGTGCCGCAGCGGGCTCAAAATCGGGGTCGCGCAGACGGACGGTGAAGCGGTTGCCCAGGTGGATACCGCGGCGCAGCTTGCGACTGTTGCGCGTGATGCGCAAAACGCGCAGGCCGTCAGACTCCAGTGCCTGCGGCTCGGGGGAATCCTGGCCTGGCATGTGCAGACTGAACCATTGACGCGTCACCGCATGGCGATCCTTCAAACCGCAATGACTGACCAGACGGCGCCGCAGGCCGAGCGCATCAGCCAGGCGGGCTCCCGCCGCATTGCTGTCCAGGTCCGTCTTTTCCACCCAGACTAGGCAATGCTCGCCCACGCCAGAGGGTTCAAATCCCAGCACTTCCTCCACCACAAAGTCCTCTGGGCTCACTTTGAATCCGGCACGGCCCAGTGGGCCTCCGTGGAGGTAGGGCGGTTCGGGTTCGAGAAGGTCTTGAGACATGGACCGCACTCTATAGGCCGAGATGCGTGGCATGGCCAGCGGTCGATGGGCTCAAGGGGTCAAATTCAAAAACACTTTGGCGTAACGTTTCCCCAACTCACGCAGAGAAGCGGAATCAAAATGGACTTGATCACCCTTGTGCTTGAGCCCTTCCGCTGAAACAAAGGCCGTATGCGCGACTTTTTTTGGCAAAGTCTGGTGCGCCTGATCAACAACGGTTTTCTCCTCTGTCCAGGGCACATCCTCAAACCGTCCCATCTGTCCAGCTAGGAAGGGGAGCTTCGGCGCGGCCAAATCCGTGCGGAAACGGGTGATCAGAGCCTGCAGTTTGGTCTCATAAGCCGCCGCCAGCTCGGGTTTCGCATCACTCTCCCCCTGGTGCCAAAGGATACCTTTCAAAGTGCCAGATGCTAGAGCCACCCGAGCGCGCCGCATCATGTCATCCCAGGGATGGGTGCGTGTGGCCGTATCCAGAGCGCCTGGCACCCAACTGTCGATAGGCGAACCTCCGACCGCGCAGGGAATCAGGCCAATGGTGACTTCTGGCCGTGCTTCCGCTACGAGTTGGCCAAAGGTTTTGCCCAAACCAACACCTGCAGCAGGCTTGTCAAAATGCATCGGGTCCAAAGCAGGCACCCACTTTCCTTCCTTGCTCAGCATGAGCACTCGCGGATGCGGGATCTTATCTTCCGGCTCGATCACGCCTCGCCCCGCCATGTTTGACTGACCGACCAGCAGGAACAGGTGGAAGGACGCCTTGGGCGGGAGGGCGGCATCCTGAGCCCTAGACCAGGGGTTGAATGCCGTGGCGGCGAGGAGCAGGAGAAATAAGCGCATGACCATGACTCAAGGGAACCTCACTGACGCAGACGATCTTTCCGACTTCTCCCGTCCTGGGACGCTGCGCTGCATTCCGCTGGCATTTGGCACAAACATGGCGCACGTCACACAATGGCAAACGCATTCAAAGAACTCGGCATCCCGGCAGACATGATCCGGGCTCTGGACGAGATGGACATCACAAAACCCACCCCGATCCAGAAGCAGGTGATTCCCTTTCTGTTAGGGCAGGGGGGTGACCTCGTCGCCCAGGCTCAGACCGGCACCGGCAAAACCGCTGCCTTTGGTTTGCCGCTGCTCACCAAGATTGACCCCGAGTCGCGCGTGATCCAGGCCCTCGTGATTGCGCCGACCCGGGAGCTGGCCAAGCAGATTGGCAAGCAGCTTTTCCGGTTCACCAAACACACCGCCAAGATTTTTGTCGAGGTCGTCAGCGGTGGCGACCATATCGACCGCCAAGCCGAGGCCCTGCGCAGGCCGACTCACATTGTCGTCGCCACCCCCGGCCGGCTGATTGACATGATCAAACGCCGCGTGCTCACACTCGACTCCGTGCGCCATCTGGTCCTGGATGAGGCGGATGAAATGCTCAGCATGGGCTTCAAAAAGGAGCTGCTCGAGATCCTCAGCCTCACCGCCCACCGGCAGAGCACTTGGCTATTCTCCGCTACCTTCCCAGAGGCCATTCAGCTTTTGATCAAGAACAGCATGGCCGCAGATGCCCATGCCGTGAAGATCGACCAAACTCACGTCGTGAACCGCAACATCGACCACCGCTATGCCATCTGCGCGCGGGAGGAAAAGACCCGGTTCATCATCGGATTCCTCAACCGCCAAGGTGACGGCCGCGGGCTGATCTTTTGCCGCACCAAAGCTGGCGCAAACGCTCTTTGCTCAGAACTCACCGAGGCAGGCTTCTCCGCCGCCGCCCTGCAGGGAGACCTCATGCAGAAAGAGCGCGACAAAGTGATGCGCGCCTTCAAAAAGGAGCGCGTGCAAATTGTCGTCGCCACCGATGTCGCGGCGCGCGGCATTGACGTCGCTGACCTCACCTTCGTCATTCATCATCAACTGCCCGAACAGATCGAATACTACACCCACCGCAGCGGCCGCACCGCGCGTGCCGGCAAAAAGGGCATGTCACTGGCCTTGATCGACCCGCGCGAGAAGGATCTGATCACCAAGCTGGAGAAAACCCTGCGCGTCACCTTCAGCGAGTATCGCTCTAGCCGCGCGCACTGACAGCTCTCCCCGCGGGTCTTCAGACAGCGGCAGGCTGGAAAAAAAGTGATGGTTTGAACCGCGCTTCCGCGTTTTCAACGCGCATGACCCCACCCATTTCCCGCCGCACCAGCCTCAAACTTTTCACCGCGGGCACGCTGGCCGCGATCACGTCTCGCCCCACGGCTGCGGCGGCCGCCGCTGCCACGGATCTCTGGGCCAAGACTCATGACCGTGTCTTCCTCGGCGGTGAGTTCTGGGCAAACCCCATGGAGGACTGGCGCGTCAGCGAAGGCGGCGCGGAGTGCCTGAGCCCCGGCCCGGGGCGCAGCGTGCATTCATTGACTCATCAGATCGGCAAAAACGGCGCCTTTGTCATGACCGTCACCCTCACTCGATTGGAGGCGATGAAAGCCGACGGCGGTGCTGGTTTCCGCATCGGTCTGCGTAGCGAGATCAATGAGCACCGCAGCAACTGCTTCGTGCAAACCGGCATCAACGCTGGCTGGCAGGGGAGCACTCTCATCCTCGGCCCGAAGAGCACCAATTTGAAAGACGGCGCTGCTGTGCAGAAAGTGCGGCTCACGCTCAAAGGCGAGCCGCAGGCCGACACCTGCGCACTCACGCTCACGGCAGCTGATGTCGAGACAGGCACCGTTCTCGCATCGCTCACCCATGCCGTGAAGAAAGATCAAATCCTCGGCAATGTCTCCCTGGCCAATAACTTCGCCGCTGGCGGCTCCGGTGCGGCGAAGGGCAAGAAGGCCAAAGCCTCAGCAAATGCGGGCGGTGGCCGCTACCGCTTTCAAAACTGGACCCTTGAGGGTGATGCCTTCACGGTCACTGAAGCGAATCGTTTTGGGCCCATCCTCTGGTCCATGTACTCCCTGAGTGACTCGCGCACCAAAGAAGGGTTCGTGATGAAACTCAGTGCGTTGACCGGCCCCCTCGGCACGCAAGACCTTCACGATGTCGAGTTGCTGATTGAAAAGAACCGCGCATGGCAATCTCTGGGCAGCGCCAAGCTCGACACCGACGCCTGGACCGCCACTTTCCGCTTTCCCAACTGGGACGCCACCCACAGCACACCTTACAAGCTCATCTATCGGGAAAAACACACCGACGGCACCTCCACCGCACATGAGTGGAAGGGCACCATCAGAGCCAACCCCGAAGGTCGCCCCCTGCGCCTAGCCGCGCTCACCTGCCAGAACGACTACGCCTTCCCTTACGCGCCCGTCGCCGAAAACCTGGTCAAACTTGACCCCGATCTCGTCTTCTTCTCGGGTGACCAGATCTATGAAAACCACGGCGGGTTCGGCATCATCCGCGACGACGCTGAGCGCGCCATCCTCAACTACTTGCGCAAGTTTTACCAGCACGGCTGGGCCTTCCGCGAGGTCATGCGCAACGCCCCCACTCTCTGCCTCCCCGACGATCATGATGTCTTTCAAGGCAACATCTGGGGTGAGGCCGGTAAGCCCATGAACGTGGGCGACTCCGGTGCCTCCTCTAAAGGTGGCTACATCCAGCCGGCGCGCATGGTCAACGCCGTCCACAAAACCAACTGCGCCCACCATCCCGATCCATACGACACTCAGCCCGTGCTGCAGGACATCAGTGTCTACTATGGTGACATGGTCTATGGCGGTGTCAGCTTTGCCATCCTCGCTGATCGCCAGTGGAAAAGTGGTCCCGAACACGTGGACACCGGTGGCGGCCGTGCCGATCACGTCCTGGAGGCAGACTTCGACACCTCTAAACTCGACAAGCCAGGCCTCATCCTGCTTGGCCAGCGCCAAGAGC
>JBIIUD010000698.1:0-2696 GCA_044340175.1 Verrucomicrobiaceae bacterium | reverse complement strand
CGACAGCTTGAGGACCGGTTGAATGCGCCACGCTTCATCGAGACCCACCGCCTCTCCCCCTTCCCCAACCGCAGCATCGACATCGGCGTGGTGCTCGACCTCATGATTCATGACATCGAGATCGTCCTCCACCTCGTGAAGAGTCCCCTCATCGATGTTGATGCCGTCGGCATTCCCGTCCTCATGCAGCGTGAAGACATCGCCAACGCGCGCCTCAAATTCGCCAACGGCTGCATCGCCAACCTCACCACCTCCCGTGTCAGCCCCGAAAAGATGCGTAAAATCCGTGTCTTCCAGTCAGACTGTTACCTCTCGCTCGACTACCAAGACCAAAGCGGATGGATCTACCGCAAAGACGGCCACCAGATCATCCGGGAAGCCGTCGAGATCGAAAAGGACGAACCCTTGAAGCTGGAGATCGCTGCTTTCATCGAGTGCGCACGCCAAGGCAAACGCCCCGTCGTCTCCGGGCAAGAAGGCGCCGAGGCCCTGCGCATCGCCTTACAAATCACCGACCAAATCGAGCGCAACGCCGCGCTCGCTACCCCGGCATGAGCCACGTCTTCATCATCGCCGGAGAGATGAGCGGTGACACCCACGGCTCTGGGCTTATGCAGGCACTCAAAGCCCTTCGCCCCAGTCTCCGCTTCAGCGGCCTCGGCGGGCCAAAGATGAAAACCGTTGGGGGAGATGGCATCACTGACTGGGTCGAAACCGCCGGCGTCGTCGGCCTCTGGGAGGTGCTGAAAATGTACCGCTACTTCAAGCAGCGCTTCAATGCCACCGTCACCCAAATCCTCCAGGACCGACCCACCGCCGTCATCCTCGTCGATTACCCCGGCTTTAATCTCCGCATCGCCAAAGCCCTCCGGGAAGGCGGCTACACCGGCAAACTCATCTACTACATCAGCCCACAGGTCTGGGCCTGGAAAAAAGGCCGTGTCAAGGTCATGGCCCGCGTCCTCGACCTCATGATCTGCATCTTTCCCTTCGAGAAACCCTTCTACGAAGCCAGTGGCCTGCCCACCGAATTCGGCGGACACCCCATGGTGGATCGCGTCGCCGAACTCCGCCGCCTTGAACCCAGAGAGACTGATCTCATCGCTTGGTTCCCAGGTAGCCGCCGCAATGAAGTGCGCCGCCTCTTCCCCGTCATGCTGGAGGCCTCCAAACGCATTCGCCAGCAGCACCCTCAGGCGCGCTTTGCCGTTTCCGCCGCCAACTCCGGGCTCGCCGCTGAAATGCGTGCCATGGCCACCACCGCAGGTCTGCCAGAAGCCGCCACCTGGATCGAAACGGGCACCGTCTATGATCTCATGCAGCGCGCCACGGTTGGCGCCGTCGCGTCCGGCACCGCCACCCTCGAAGCCGCCTGCTTCGGTCTGCCCTACGCTCTGGTGTATCACGTCAACTGGCTCACCTACGTGGTCGGCAAAACTGTCGTCCGCATCAAGCACCTCGGCATGGTCAACATCCTCGCCAAACGGGAGGTCGTGAAGGAACTCGTTCAACATACCCTCACGGCCGACTCTCTCGCCTCCGAAATGCTCCGCCTCACCCGCGACGCAACCGCCCGCTCAGCTCTCCAAGCAGACCTCGCCAGCGTCGTCGCCGCTCTCGGCGAGCCCGGAGCCTACCACCGCGCCGCCACCATTATCGCCAGCCTGTTGTAGTTCCGTTCATTCCCCCGTAAGACGAGTCTGGCTGCATCAGAGCGGGTTCCGGTGGTTCTGTGCCGACAGCCGTTTGGAGCATCAACCCAGCTAGTGCGTTGACATGAGCGCAGACTCCGTCGGTGGCCACATTGAAACCGTGCTTTTGTCACAACCTCGTCACGGATTGATCATTGTATCTGGTCGCAGTCACCGTCACACCCTTTTGCCGCTCTCATTGCTCCTCGTATGCCGAATTGGATATCACTCTTGTTGGTCACTCTTGCCTTGCAACTCCCAGGTTCGGGACTGCTACCGCTCATGGATCGAGATGAACCTCGTTTCGCAGGTGCCACCATCGAAATGATGGAGCGCGAAACTTGGACCGTACCTTACTTCAATGATACCTACCGGTTCGATAAACCCCCGCTCACTTACTGGTGGATGCGCCTTCATTACCACCTTTTCGGAATCAACGAACTCAGCGCACGGCTGCATTCCATCATTGCCACTTGGCTGGTCAGCCTTCTAGTCTTCAATATTGGCAAGCACCTAAGCGGGCTACGCGCAGCCTGGCTCTCCGCACTCATCTGGCTCAGTTGCCTACAAGTCCTGATTCATGGCCGACTCTGCGTGGCAGACATGCCGATGATTTTGGGCGTCACACTCGCCATGCGGGCCCTCCTGCCGCTGCTAGGACTCATCCCTCACAAGGCTCACCCAGGACGCAGCCGCAGCCTGCTTTATGCGGCGCTAGCTTTCGGCTTTTTGGCCAAAGGCCCCATCGCTTTGCTGGTGCCATTGATCGCTCTTGGCCTGTATCGGTGGTTCAGCAAATGCAAGTTGGACTGGCGTGAATTACGACCGATCCGAGGTCTTTTCATCACACTGGCTCTGATCGCAGCCTGGGGTATCCCCGCTTTGATTGAGACTCAGGGATTGTTCTGGAAGGTTGGCATGGGCGAACACATCGTCAAACGCGGGGCAGAGATGCTCAACGGTCGGCCCTTCATCCCCGGCTACTATCTGCTCACTTTTTTCCTC
>JBIIUD010000697.1:0-2702 GCA_044340175.1 Verrucomicrobiaceae bacterium | reverse complement strand
CTCCGGCTACACCGCCGGAGACGCACTAAATGCCATTCCGCACAACTGGGTCAAACTCGTGCGCAATGGCGCGGTCATCACTTCCTTCCACTCTGCCAACGGCACCGCCTGGAAACTCATGGGCAGCACCACCCTCTCAGGCTTGCCCGCCGAACTCTACTTCGGCTTGGCCGTCACCAGCAGTGACAGCCTGCTCACCGCCACCTCCGTCTTTGACCAAGTCGCCATCCGTCCGATCGCTCCACCCTCGGGTGAGCTGAACCTCGTGAGCGCTGATATCGGAAGCGTCACGCTGCCCGGCGCTACCACCATCAATCCCGCCAGCGGAGCCCACACCCTCAGCGCCTCCGGCAACGACATCTACTTCGAGCAGGACGGCTTCCGCTTTGCCCAGCAGACGCTTGAAGGCGATGGCGAAATCATCGCCCGAGTCACCAGTCATAGTGCCACCAATCCCTGGTCCAAGGCCGGTGTCATGATGCGAGAAACGCTCACCGGCCCTGCCCGTCACGCCACCCTCTTCACCACCCCACTGGGTGCAGGCAATGGCTTTGGCATGGTCTGGCGTGACCCTACCGCAGGGGCCACACAATACATGGACGGCGGCCCACTCAATACCGCCCCCCAAAACTGGCTACGCCTCGTGCGTGCTGGCGACACCCTCTCTGGCTTCACCTCCGCCGACGGCATCACTTGGGCCTTTGTTCATGCCGCCACCCTGCCCAACCTCGCCACCACTCTGCATGTGGGTCTGGCCCTGACCAGCAGCACCAATACCGAGCTGGCCACCGCTACCTTTGACAACATCCGCATCCAAAAGCAGATCCCCACTCCGGTGGAAACCCCGCTCACTGGCCTCAATGTCGGTAGCACGGTCGTCAACGGCGTCACCCTCAACGCCGCAGGCACCTACACGCTGCGCGGCGCGGGCGCAGACATCTTTTTCACCAATGACGGCCTGCAGTTTGCCGCTGCCCAGCTTCAAGGGGATGGCGAGATCCGCGCCCGTGTCACCTCGCAAACGAACACCAACCCCTGGGCCAAAGCAGGCGTCATGATTCGTGAATCTCTCTCCGGTGGCTCCCGTCACGCCACCGTCTTCACAACACCGGCCACGGCTGGCAATGGCTTCGGCATGGTCTGGCGTCCCGCTCTCGACGGCCCTTCTTCTTACGCGGGCGGACCCGCTTTGAACCCGGTGCCAGACAACTGGGTCCGCCTCGTCCGTTCGGGAGACACCCTCACGGGTTACACCTCCAACAACGGCACGACGTGGACCCCGATCAGTTCCACCTCGCTGACAGGTCTGCCTGCCTCCGTCTATGTTGGACTTGCCGTCACGTCTTCCTCATCCTTCGTGCTGAGCACCGTCACTTTTGACAACGTACAAATCATCGGCACCCAGGCCCCCTTGCCCCCAGGCACCACCGCACCGCCAGAGTCGCTGACCACCGCCGATGCCGACCTCAATGGCAACGGCGTCAATGACCTCGTCGAATACGCCATCGGCTCCAGTCGCGCCGATGCCGGATGGGGCTTTGTCCAGCGCAACGGTGAATTGGATGTGGAAATGCTCACCCCCGCCAGCATCACCGATCTCCGCTTCGCCCTTGAGTTCACCACCGATCTGGTGACCTGGAACCTGCTTCCTGTCACCCCCAGCTTGGCTCAGACGAGCGGTGGTCGGTTGCGCCTCACCTGGAGTGCGGTCTCCGCTCTGCCCGGTCAAAATCCCCGCCAAGGCATCCTGCGTTTGCGTGTCTCCCAGGACGGTGGTGTGTCCGCTTTCACCCAGCCGCAGACATGGCAGCGCACCACATTGGCTCCAGGCACTCAGACACTCGGCATCTCCCTGCTGGCGCCACCTCTCTTTGCAGGCTACCTGCAAACGGTCGTCGGCACCGACACTCTCGATGTCGCTTTCCCCATGACCGTCCTCCCGGAGCATGCCATTGGACGTCACTACATGGAAATCCAAGACGGTGAGCACGCTGGTCATCGCATCGACATCACCACCATTGCCCCCGGTCGCTTCACCCTGAACCTCGGCTCCGAGCACAGCACTCTCAAAACACTGCCCGCCAACCTCATCGGTGCGCGCATGGTCGTCCGGCGGCATCTCACTTTGAGCGATGTCTTTCCCTCCACCCTCCTCGGCGGAACCTCCACGACGCAGGCAGATCAAATCCTCTTCCACACAGCGAACGGCTGGGACACGCACTGGCTCTTCAAGGTCGGCTCCCGCAGCCGCTGGGTGCGCGCAGGCGACTCTGGCTTGAACGACACGGGCACCACCCTCCTCCCCCCCGGCTCTGGCATCATGGCCCGAGTCAGAGGCCCCGCGATCTCCTGGTTCCTCACGGGTCACGTCCGCACCAGTCCCTTCCGCCGCCCGCTCCTCCCAGGGAACAACTTCCTCGCCGCTCCCTGGCCCCTCGATGGCACTCCAGCGGGTTGGTTGTTCACTCCCGCCAACGGCTTCAGCGCCACCTCCAGCCCCACCTCCAGCGACCAAATTCGCCTCTGGAACGGCCTCTCCTACGACAGCTATTCTCTACTCCGCATCGGTATGGCGGCCCGCTGGACATCCCAAGCCAACTCCCGACTTGAAGACGTCAGCTTCACGCTGCCACTTCCAGCAGATAAAGCCTTCTTCCTCAGGGCTCAGCCGGGCACCACCGCCTGGAACATCGCCCCGCCCC
>JBIIUD010000696.1:0-2704 GCA_044340175.1 Verrucomicrobiaceae bacterium | reverse complement strand
CCATAGTGGGGCCGGAGCGTGAGAGTCAGCGAAAGAGTGGCCGTAGCGTCTGGTCCTTTGGCTACTCTTATACGCCGCCTGCGCAGCGGGGCCGATGTCCCCGCCTACAGCTAAGCGTGTGAGTCAGCCCGAGTTCAGCCATTGCACCTGAATTCAAAACGTGACAGTGTCTTCACATACGTAACATGGAGATGACCCGGTTTGATTTCATCATCGTCGGCAGTGGTGCCGGCGGTTTGTCGGCAGCCTTGCACGCCTCCCGCCACGGTACTGTGGCGGTCATCACCAAACGTGGTGCACTCGATTCAAACTCGAACTGGGCGCAGGGCGGCATCGCCTGCGTCACCAGCGATGTGGACAGCATCGAGCAGCATGTGCAGGACACGCTCATCGCTGGCGCGGGATTGTGCCATGAAGCGGCGGTGCGCACCATCGTCACCGAGGGGCCGGCGCGCATTGAAGAGTTGGTGAACTGGGGCGTGGATTTTGATCAGCGCGAGGCCAAGGACGGTCACCTCGAGTTCGACCTCACCCGCGAGGGTGGGCACTCTCAGCGCCGTGTGCTCCATGCCGCTGATGCCACCGGGCGCGAGATCTCTGAGAAACTCGTCAGCGCGGTGCTGGCGGAGCCGAACATCACGCTGCTGGAAAACCACTTCGCCATTGACCTCATCACCACAGCAAAACTCGGTTACGTGTCTGAGGATCGTGTGCTCGGCCTGTATGTCTTGCGGGAGTCGGACGATACGGTGGTAACCCTGCGCTCAGACCGGGTCATTCTGGCTACCGGCGGCAGCGGGCGCGTGTATCTTTACACCACGAACCCCAAAGTCGCCACAGGTGATGGCGTGGCCATGGCGTGGCGCGCAGGGGCCAGCGTGGCGAATATGGAGTTCATCCAGTTTCACCCCACCTGCCTGTTTCACCCCGGCAAACGCTCCTTCCTCATCACCGAAGCCATGCGTGGCGAGGGTGCGCGGCTTGTGGACAAGGACGGCAACGAATTCATGCACAAGTATGACCCGCGTGGCTCACTGGCCCCGCGTGACATCGTCGCTCGAGCGATCGACCACGAAATCAAACGCACTGGCGGCCCCTGTGTCTACCTCGACATCAGTCACAAGCCCGCCGACTTCGTCACCGCCCATTTCCCCACCATTTACAAAAACCTGTTGGAGGTGGACATCGACATCACCAAAGACCCCATCCCCGTGGTGCCTGCTGCGCATTATCAATGCGGCGGCGTGCAGACCGACATCAACGGCGCCACCCGCATCCGCGGCCTCTGTGCCGTCGGGGAGGTCGCCTGCACTGGCCTGCATGGAGCCAATCGCCTGGCGAGCAATTCCCTGCTCGAGTGCGTCGTGCTCTCCCACCGCGCCGTGAATCACCTGCTTCGGAAGCTGCCCATGGGCCGCGAGGAAGCGCTGCCCATCGAAGTGCCGCCCTGGCAGACGGGTGATGCGGAGGACAATGACGAGCTTGTCGTCATCTACCACAACTGGGATGAAA
This sequence comes from Verrucomicrobiaceae bacterium, assembly GCA_044340175.1. Lineage (GTDB taxonomy): Bacteria > Verrucomicrobiota > Verrucomicrobiia > Verrucomicrobiales > Verrucomicrobiaceae > JAGRPD01. The sequence goes on along the minus strand of JBIIUD010000696.1, from coordinate 1,192 downwards.
TCCGCCGCCTGATGTGGGACTATGTCTCCATCGTCCGCACCACCAAGCGCCTGCAACGCGCCGCCGCCCGCCTCCGCAATTTGAAGCGGGAGGTTCAGGAGTTTTACTGGAACTTCCGCATCACCAGCGAGCTGCTGGAACTGCGCAACCTCGTCGAGACCGCCTCATTGATTGTCGAGTGTGCCATCCGCCGCCACGAAAGCCGCGGCCTGCACTACACCCTCGACTACCCCGAAAAAGACGACACCCGCCCGCCGGAAGATCAGGTAGTTAGGCGGTATTGAAGAGGATCAGACAAAGATCTCGTCCACATTCACTGATAGTCCGGTGCCGGGGTCAGTGAGAATGCCACTGGTCGCGCTGAGCAGCGCAGCACCTTTTTGGAAGATCGAAATGACGTGGGCAAAGGGAATGACCAGCCAAACACTCGGAACGCCACCCGCGAGTAGCAGATCAATCTTCGCGCTCATTTCTTCCAAAGTCTGACTGGGTGAAATGATTTCGACCGCAATTTGAGGAGGTTCCGTCACCCAGATTTGATTTCGAATGAGGGATTCCTGTGCACGGTCATAAACGCACAAATCGGGGACGACGCGATTTCCGCCAAGGTCCAGATTGAGTTCGCTGAGGACCAAATGGGCATCGGACTTCATGAACTGAAATCCTAATCGGGCCTGACAGATCGCATGTTCCGCTCCAGGCAGAGGCTTTCCTCGTTCCTTCCGGTAAGCTGCCTCCACATCCAGTGCCGAATCATAAGTCGGTTGGAGTTCAGGAGGGGTGCTCGCAGTCACGCTCATGCTGCTAAGTTTACTTTCTTTCTGATGAAATCGCAAACCCCAATCATGCGGGCAGACGGTGCGATGGAACACAGCGGTTTTATATCACACACTTCTGTTCTCTTTATCGAAAGTCCACGCACATACAAACAAGTTTGACAGGTTAGCATTCCCGTCAATCCCGAGCTACATGGCGAAACGCCGTTAGCCTTGACGATTGATTAATCGATTTCCGAGGCGGCAGTCATGGGATCAAGGACCGCAACCTTTGGGAGTATTTGCTTGGCTTTTGCCCTGACGATTGCTGCTATTTCCGTTGGCATTTTCGGCCCGAGGACAAGACGCTCAATAAAATCCATGCTCCTCAAAGGAATCCACTCTAGCTCTTCGATATTCCGCTCGGGCATGCCCTC
>JBIIUD010000694.1:0-2705 GCA_044340175.1 Verrucomicrobiaceae bacterium | reverse complement strand
GTTGTGCGGAGTGGGGCTGATTTGGTGCGGGAGCGGATCGGCGAGTACATTTTGTCGGAAGATCGGCGGGTGTTGGAGGAAGTGGTCGTGCATTTGTTAGCAGAGCGCGGGCAGACGGTGGCAACGGCGGAGTCGTGCACCGGTGGGATGATCGCTGGACGATTGACGGATGTGAGTGGGGCATCGGCGGTATTCGGCTATGGTTATGTGACTTATGCTAACGAGGCGAAGGTGCGGGAGTTGGGCGTGTCGGCTGAGTTGCTGATGCGACACGGAGCGGTGAGTGAGCCGGTGGCCTGTGCGATGGCGGAGGGCTGTCTGGAGGCTTCGGGTGCGGATCATGCGGTGGCGGTGACGGGCATTGCGGGGCCGACGGGGGGCAGTGAGGAGAAGCCTGTGGGAACCGTTTATGTGGCTTTGGCGACGCGTGGAGCGGAGACGAAATGCCGCAGACTTTTCTTTCCTGGAGCGCGGGATCGGTTTAAACTGCTGACATCTCAAGCGGCGCTGGAAATGATTCGGCGGCGATTGTTGAGTTTGCCTTTGGAACCATGAAACGAATTTCTCCGCATCTGACGCCCCTAAGCTCTGGTCGTGCCTGGGTGGGGATGCTGCTTGGCCTGTCATTGAGCGGAGTGGTCTGGGCGGACATCAAACTGGGCCCGGGCAAGGAGAAAAATAAGGAAAGCCGCAAGCAGGATGAGAAGCGGATGGAGCAACTCGGTGCGCTGAGTCCGGAGGTAAAGCCTGCGCAGGTAAGCTTTGTGGCTGGGCGCAGTGTCGAGGTGGAACTGGATGCGGCGGCGGCGGTGGTCACGGGGCTCAAGTTCATCATTCGGGAAGGTCCCAAAAACGGCACCCTCTCAGAGGTGCGGCCCCACCCGACTGAGCGTCACAAGGCGGTGGTGACCTACACGCACACCGGGGGTGAGGAGAACATGGCGGACAGCTTTGCGTATGCCTGCCGGATTGGCGAGGGTCCCTTTTCTGCGCCTGCACGGGTGATGCTGAATGGGCGTCGGGCAGAGGCCCGACTGCTTGTGATGCAGCAGCCGCAGTTTGGTCGTGTCTTGCCCGGCACTGAAGTCATGGCCAAAGCGGTGGTGACGAATCGCGGCATTGGTCCCTTTGAGGCAGATCTGGTTTGGCCAACTCCATGGCAAGGGCCACCGAAATTGGTTCTTGGCATTGGGGAGACGGCGGAACTGGCGGTGCTGGTGACGCCTGCGCGTCCTGGTGTGCTGAGTGAGGAGGTGGTCCTTCAGGAGGGTAACGAGACCAGCCGAATCAGGCTTTGGTTGCAATGTGAGCAGCCCTTTATTGTGACGCCGAGCCGTGCGCAGATGAATTACGACGCTGAGCGCGGGCTGCGCTGGATCAAAGCAAGAATCGCCAACGCGACCAAGGAACCCATGACGCTCAAGCTGAGCCTGCCGGAGCGGTTGCAGGGGCCGCAGGAGGTCGAGGTGCGCCCGGGGCAGATGCATGAACTGGAGCTAACGTTGGCGGAAAACGATGTGAAGGCGTTCGAGGGCGAGGTGCGGGTGACGGATGGGGTGCTTTCTGAGCGGTTGATTTTGGGGGCGTCTCCAGAGCCTGCTCAAGTGGCCATGGTGGCACCTTCCTCAGGCAAACTGCAGTTTGGCTCACATGACCAGGGTGTGGTGGCTAAGGCGACGTTAGTGCTTTCGAATAGTGGTGGCGAGGCTGCCGTGCTGGCCGTGCAGGCTCCGCCGCCCTTCCGTGTGGCGGAAGATGAGCAGAGCTTCAGTGTGGCTCCTGGCGAAACTCAGAAGCTGGTCATGGAGGTCGAGAGTGGTAAGGCTGGGCGTTATCAAGGGAAAGTGGTGCTCAGTGGGGGAGGCAATCGCTTGGAACTGGACGCGGAGGCCACATTTGTGGATCCAAATGTGATTCAAATGAAAAGCGGCAAAGGAGGCAGTGCCGCAGGTGCTGCGCCTGCTACGGCTAAGGTGGCACGTCCGAAGGCCGCGCCAGCGCCCGTTGCCGCGGTGCCGAGTGGTGACCAACCACCGCCTGAAGTGAAGCCGAAAGCACCAGTGGGGCCGACTCTGGATAGCAAAGACAATGCGGTGACGGCCATGGGCAAGATGAACACAAAGGCTGCTGCCGTGCTCTCTTATCTGAGCGTGTTTGGCGCACCGATTCCTGAGGCGGAACTCAGCAAAAAATACGGGAAGCTGGAGGGAATCCAGATGACCAAACAGGGCAAGGATTATCTGGAGTTGGCTTGGGAAAGGCCGAATCCAGACTCGCCCCCGCAGAGTTACCGCGTGGAGGCTTCTCAACAGGTTTATGAGCCGATGACGAAGATGTTTTTCCGCCAGTGGGCACCCATGCCAGAGGTCAAGACTGTGGTTGCCACCCAGGGCTGGGAAGGAGTGCGCCTTTCAGGACTGCGGCATTCCTCCCAGTATGAAGTGCGCGTTTTGGCGGTCGATGAGCTGGGTAAGGTGTCGCCACCCTCAGACATTTATGTGCTCTCCACACTGCCGCCCTGGCGTCCGCCGCTCTGGTGGTGGTATGCAGGGGCGTTAGCCCTGCTTGGTGGGCTGCTGTGGCAGGCTCGGCGCCTCTATTTGAAGAGGATGGGCCTCAGCTTTGCGTGAGAGACAGGTGGGAATTTGTTTTCTTCCAGCCGCGAGGAAAGATTGCACCGGGGGCGGGGTTGATGTGAATTGGCT
>JBIIUD010000695.1:0-2705 GCA_044340175.1 Verrucomicrobiaceae bacterium | reverse complement strand
TCAAGCCAAGTGAAGATGCTCAAGAGTCACTAAACCGATGCCCCCAACTCCTCTTACTCTCATGAAATCACTGATCCATAGTTCGTTCTGGCTGCCCGCAGCCGCCTTCGTTACTTTAGCACTTACGATTCTGGCTCCTGAGGTCGAAGCGGCTCCTCGACATCGCCCAAGTAATCCGCGTGGTCTTGCGGACCCGAGGGGAGCGCTTGATCCACGGGGCATCGCGGACCCGCGAGGCGTTTTTGATCCGCGTGGACCGTTCGACCCACGCAATCCTCATCGTTACATGTATGGATTGCCTTCGGGGTATGCCGTGCGCGCCTATCGCGGCGTCAACTTCTACTATTGTGCGGGCTCCTATTACTACCCCTATTACATCAATGGGCAGACGGTTTACACGATCTGCACCGTGAGTGGTGGAGTTCCGATGGTGCCAGGCAGACCTTATTGATTGAACCGTTCACGCTTCTTTTGATGCGATTTCGGAAGGGCCAGCAAGGGCTGCTGGCCTCAAGGCTGAACTTTTTTCGGTCTCAGCTGGCATAGGATTGCTTTATTATTTTCTGGTCGCATGTTGTCCTTCAGCTTGAATTCCCGATGAAAGTTCTGTCTTACACCCTGCCATTGTTGGCTCTTTTGTTTGCCGCTTGTAAAGAAGCGACTCCCCCTCTCAAGCTTCCGCCGCCAGTTGTGCAGATGGCTAAGCCTTTGGTTCGGGACGTGCCCGTGATCGCCGAATCGATCGCGCAGACGCAAGCGGTGGCAAATGTTGAGGTGCGTGCGCGGGTAGAGGCAACGGTGGAGAAAATTTTGTTCATTGAAGGGTCTGAGGTCAAGCAGGGGGATCCTCTCTTCTTGCTGGACAAAAAACCGATTGAGCAGCGGTTGGCTGCCGCAAAAGGCAACCTGGGTCAATTGCAGGCAGCCTTGGCACGTACCAATCAAGATGTTGAGCGGTTGACGCCCTTGGCGAAAAGTGGTGCGGTTCCGCAAAAAGATTTGGATGATGCCCTATCCTCGAGACGCGGTGCAGAGGCCTCTTTAGAAACTGGTCAGGCACAAGTCACCGCGGCCGAACTGGATCTAGGTTACACGGATATCAATGCGCCTATCACAGGGATCATTGGAGAGAAGCAAGTGGATACGGGCTCACTCGTGGGCAAAGGGCAACCGACCGTGATGGCTACGATTTCTCCGCTTGACCCGATTTGGGCAAATCTGGAGATCAGCGAAGTCGCCTTCCTCAACAATGCAGATCGGATCAATGATCCTAAAGTCTCGCCCGTGTTTGCCTTGGAATTGGCCAATGGCAAACTGCATCCGCACACCGGAAAGCTGGCATTTGTGGACCGAATCGTCAATGCGACCACGGGTACTTTGAAGATCCGAGTTGAGTTTCCGAATCCAGAGAAAGTGGTTCGGCCTGGGCAGTTCTGTCGGGTGCGGGCGTTGGTGCGCAAGCTTTCTGGCGCGGTGCTGATCCCACAGCGCGCGGTCATGGAACTGCAGGGGCGGCAGAGTGTTTTTGTGGTGGGAGCCGAAGGCAAAGCGGCCTCGCGCCAAGTGCAGTTAGGGCAGCGGGTCGGCTCTCTGCGGGTCGTGGAGTCCGGCCTTAGCGCAGATGAGTTCATCGTCGTGGAGGGCATTCACAAGGTGGGTGATGGGCTGCCAGTGACGGCAAAGGAAACTCAAATTGATGAATCCTCTCTGAAGGAAGTCCTAGCGGATGTGCCGGGAGCTGCCGCCGCGTCGAAGTAAACTCCGCACCTAACGCACATGGCTGACTTTTTCATACGCAGGCCCATTGTGGCCATGGTGATTTCCATCTTGACGGTGATCGTGGGTTTGATCTCGCTGTCGAGGTTGCCCATCGCAGAGTACCCGAACGTGAGTCCCACACTCATTCAGGCAACAACCACCTATCGTGGTGCGGCGGCGGAGGCGGTCATGGAATCCGTGGCGTCCCCCATCGAATCCAAGGTCAACGGCGTGGACAAGCTGCTCTACATGCAGTCTTACAATGCCAACGACGGTAAGATGACCCTCAACATGACCTTTGATGTCGGCACGGATGTGGACATCATGCAGGTGAACGCACAGAATCGCGTCGGGCAGGCTCAAGCACAACTGCCGGATGCGGTGAAGCGTGAGGGGGTGGTGGTGAATCGTTCCAGTCCTGACATCTTGATGGTGATTGGACTTTCATCTCCCAAGGAGACTTACGACGCTATTTTTCTGGGCAACTATGCTGACATCAATCTTGTTGATGCGATTAAGCGGGTGCGCGGGGTAGGGGACGTCAAGAACTTCACCGCCCAGGATTATGCCATGCGGGTGTGGTTGCGTCCGGACAAACTGGCTTTGCTCGGTGTCACCCCGACGGATGTTGCCAATGCGATCAAAGAGCAGAACGCGCAATCGCCATCAGGCCGGATCGGGGCGGAGCCGGCTCCTCCAGGTCAGGAGTCGCAATACAACATTCGTGCGCAGGGTTTGCTGAAAGAGCCTGAGGAATTTCAAGAGATCATCGTGCGCTCGAATCCTGATGGATCACAAGTGAAGATCAAGGACATCGGGAATGTCGAACTCGGAGCCCAGACCTATGACATGCGCGCTCGGCTGAACCAGAAGCCTGCGGGTGCCATTGGGGTTTATCTTGCCCCTGGAGCGAATGCTCTGGAGACGGCGGATAATGTTCGAAAGGT
>JBIIUD010000693.1:0-2709 GCA_044340175.1 Verrucomicrobiaceae bacterium | reverse complement strand
AATAACCCTCCATTTGCAGCGGGTCCATGCCACCAAACGGCTGCGCCACATAGATGGTCGGGATGCCAAGCGGCGGAAAAATATCGCGTGTCATCCGCTGCAGACCGATCCACGCCCCCAAACACACCGCCACCACCGTGACGAGGACAGTCCAGGGATGGCGCAGGGCAAAGCGGGCAAGATTCATTCGGAGGGAGAAAGGCAGAGAGAGGGAGGACCTAGAGAACGAAGCAGAGAGGAGACGTATGTCCTACGATTACGGGCACCGTAAAAAAGAAAAGGCAAGCGCTGATTCCCGTCGCTCAGGTGTGCCTTGGCCTCCGATAGCGCTCGCCCGCATGGATTTCCGCCTGCAAAGGTGGGCTCGGCTGCAAGCCAAGGCAGCTTGGGGGAGTATTCTGGGGCGTGCTCGTCAGACCTATCCATTTGCTCCTGTTCACCAGCCTTGGTTGCCTCGTGGCGACCGCCCGCGCCGTGGCCGCCGAGACCCAGCCACCAGCGACGCCCTGGTCCTTCGCACCGCTCGGCCAACCCTCGCTTCCAGCTGTCCAGAACAAAGCCTGGCCGCGCAACCGCATCGATCAGTTCATTCTGGCGCGCATGGAGGCGCAGGGTCTCAAGCCTTCGGCCGAGGCTGACGCCCGAACCCTAAGCCGCCGCCTGGCCTTTGATCTCACCGGCCTGCCGCCACAGGATGGGCCTTCATCTCACGAGGCCCAGATCGATCACCTGCTATCCACCCCTCACTACGGCGAGCGCTGGGCGCGCCATTGGCTCGACCTCGCCCGCTACGTGGATGAGGTGCCCACTTGGCTGGACTCCACCCGTTACTCCTACCTTTATCGGGATTGGATCATCCAGGCTCTCAATGATGACCTGCCCTACGATCAGTTCATCCTGCGCCAACTCGCCACCGACTACCTGCCCGGTAGCCGCCCCGAGGATCTGCCCGCACTCGGTTTTCTCGGTCTCAGCCCCACCTACTTCAAGGAGCTGCAATTGCCCCCGGACATCATCAAAACCACCGTGGCAGACGAGTGGGAAGAGCATGTCGATGCTGTCGGCCGCACCTTTCTCGGTCTCACCATCGCTTGCGCGCGCTGCCACGACCACAAGTCCGATCCCATCACCGCTGCCGATTATTATGCCATCGCGGGTGTGTTCGCCAGCGTGAAGCTCGATGAGCGGCCGATCATCGCCGATGACCTCTGGGCTCCCGTTGCCAAGGCCCGCGCCGCTGTCGCGGACCTGCAAAAAAAGATCGCCGACCTCAAGAAAGCCAAGCCCGCCGATCTCGCCGCGAAAACCGCCGCCCTCCAGGCCAAGATCACTGCGATCGAGAAAAACACCCCGCATTACCACATGCCGATGGCCAACGCTGTCACCGAAGCCGCTCTCTATGTGGTCGAAAACGACAAAGGCGTGGGCACCAAGCTGGACTACAAAATGGGCGCCGCCCGGGATCTGGAACTGCAGAAGCGCGGCAACCCCAATGACACCGGAGCCATCATCCCCCGCCGCTTCCTCTCCGCCTTTCCCGCGGCACAAGGTCAACCGCGCCGCTTCACCACAGGCAGCGGGCGTTTGGATTTAGCCAGAGCGCTGGTCGAAGAAGCCGCACCCCTGACCGCCCGAGTCATGGTCAATCGTGTCTGGAAATGGCATTTTGGACGGGGTCTGGTGGATACGCCGAGCGAGTTCGGCAATCTGGGGGAAGCACCCTCGCACCCAGAACTGCTGGATGACCTGACCCGCCGCTTCATCGCCAACGGCTGGTCGATCAAATGGCTGCACAGGGAAATCCTGCAGTCCGCCACTTGGCGCCAAAGCTCCCTCTCCCCTGAGTCCGAGCAGCGTGATCCCGAGAACACCTTTTACTCCCGCATGACGCGCCGCCGCCTGGAATGGGAAGCTTGGCGGGACAGCCTGCTCACCGCCGCAGGCAGCCTTGATGTCAGCACCGGTGGACCCGCCCAGGCGATCAGCGCCCCCGGTAACCTACGGCGCTCCCTTTACGGTGCCTCCAATCGCCAAGACATGGACCCCATGCTGCGCATTCACGATGTACCAGATCCCGGCACTCACAGCCCCTGGCGCACCGAGACGCTGACACCGCTGCAAGGTCTGTTTGCTTTGAATGCACCGTTCATTCAACAGCAGGCGGACCATCTCAGCCGCGCCCTGCTGGCCGCTCCAGCGTCCGCCCTTTCCGATCGCATTCACACCGCGTACCAACGTCTCTTTCAGCGCCCGCCAACCCCGCGCGAAACCGCTGCCGCCACTCGCTTTCTAACGGGCCGCGACCAGGATCCGGCTGCTTGGGCGCAATATGCCCACGCTTTGTTGGCCTCCAACGAGATGCTTTTCATCGACTGATTTCCCTGCCCCATGTCTTCTGTCAGCCCGCTCCTTTCCCGCCGCGAGGCGATCACCCGCTTCGGCGGCGGCCTGGGTGCTGCCGCCTTGTCCACGGCTTTTCAAGCCAGTGCCAACACCCATTACCCGCCGCGCGCGAAGCGGGTCATCCAGCTGTTCATGAACGGCGGCCCCTTTGGCCCAGACCTTTTTGATCCCAAACCGCTGCTCACCAAATACTCCGGTCAGCGTCCCGAAGGGGCCGATCTGCGCACCGAGCGCCCCACAGGAGGCCTGCTGGCTTCCCCCTACGCCTTTCATCAGCACGGCCAAAGCGGACTGCCCATCAGCGAA
>JBIIUD010000692.1:0-2711 GCA_044340175.1 Verrucomicrobiaceae bacterium | reverse complement strand
TTGGTGGGATTTTGAAGACGCGGTTTCAGGTGCAGTTTTTGGAGACCATGGCCAACCTCGTGGGCAATGGTCTGCCGATGGTGAATGCGATGCAGTTGACGCATCAGGCGATCGAGAATCCGTATTGCAAACAGGAATTTGCAAAGGTGATCGATCTGGTGGCGGAGGGCATGGCGCTGAGTCGGGCCTTGGATCGCAGTGGGTTATTTCCGCCGCTGATGTTAGACATGGTGAGTGTGGGTGAGCAGACGGGGGATTTGGCGGGGGCGCTGCAGAAGGCGGGAGAGCGCTTTGATCGTGAGCTCAGCAAGAAAGTGGACAAGCTCACTGCCATGGCGCAGCCGATCATTGTGGTGCTGATGGCGGGCATGGTGGGCATCATGGCTTATCTCATGATCACCAGTATTTTTCAGACGATCACTTCGATTCAAACCAAATAATTCAACCTCAAAAAAGCGACCCATGAACATCAAAAACCTAACACGGAAGTCACCGTCACCGCGAGCGAGCGGCTTTACCCTGATCGAAATGGTGCTCGTGCTGGGCATCGTGGCGTTGCTCGTCGGCGCGGGCATTTTCTCGTTGATCGGTGTCTTGGACACGGGAAAAGAGAGTCGGGTGAAGGGGGACATCAACACGTTCACCGCTGCGCTGCGTGCGTATGAGACATCGAACATGTTCTTGCCATCGTCTGAGCAAGGCCTGATGGCGCTGGTGGAGAAGCCGAGCTCGCGCCCCCAACCGCAGAACTGGCGTCCGTTCATGAAGAAGGTGCAACTGGATCCTTGGGGCAACATGTACCACTACCGGCGTCCTGGAACCAAGGATAAGGGTGGTTTCGACATTTATTCTGCCGGGCCTGACGGTGTGCCTGACACCGCCGATGATATTGGGAATTGGGGACTGTAATTGATGACGAAAACTGCGATCACATGCAACGCCGGTAGGGCGAGCCAGCGGCTCGCTCCACGGGCGTTCACGCTTTTGGAGGTGATCGTGGCGATGAGCATCGGGCTGATTGTGCTGGGAGTATCGGTGCTGAGTATCTCGGGGGTGCAGGATGAAAATCGGCTGCGGAGGCAGGCCACTGATATCGAGGAAACCGTGCGGGAGGCCCTTTTTGAAGCGGTCTCCACGCAGCGTCCGGTTCGATTGGCCCTTGATGGTGGTTTGGGTGGTGACGGGGTGGTGCAGGTGCGGCGGTTTGGGGAAAGGAAATTTCGAGAGGCACGCAGGGGTGAGTTCTGGGAGTTCAGTCCGACGGGGATTTGTGAGCCGATCGAGGTGCGCGTGGAGAGTGCTTTGGGAGAGATCGAACTGGCGTTTGATCCGCTGACTGGGATGGCGAAACGCCGTGGGATCATTGTGAAAGGAGGGGGCGCGTGAAAGTGTGTTCGCTGGCTTCTATTGATCGCCTAAAGGCTTTACTCCAACGGGGGCGGCGGGGTTTTGTGATGTTGGAGATTGTGATGGCGTTGGGCTTGTTTGCCCTGGTGGCGGTAGGCATGACGCAGGCGTTGGATCAAATCGCTCAGACCTCCAAGCTGGTGCGGCAGGAAGCGCAGCTTTTGCGGGCGTTGGACTCGGCACTGGCTCAGGTGGTGCATTTGCCAGAGTTCAAGAAGGCGAGCTACAGTTTTCCTGAGAGTGATGAAGGGATTGAATCGGCGGCAGTGGTCGAGCGGGTGGAGTTGTACACCCGGGAAAAGGCTTTATTGGACAAGATGTATCGCATCCAGGTGGAAGCCTGGATCAAGGACGGAACTGAAATCGTGCTGCGGCGCGGCATTGAAACCTATGTTTATTCACCTCAAAGCACGCTCTAACCGACCCGGTGGCTTCACGCTGCTGGAGGTGCTGGCGGCGATGGCACTGATCACTTTTGTGATCGGTGGGGTGTATGGCATCTCGGGCTCGGCGGTGGAGTTGGGGCGGAGCATGAGTGAAGCGCGCATCGTGGATACGAGGGTGACGAACTTTGTGGCGGTGTGGCGTGATTACTTTGAGAATTTACCGCCGGACATTCGCTTCTCGGCGGGTCGGGAGAAGGTGGCGCGTGGTGGCTCGGGAGCGCTTCTGATTGAGGGTGGGCCGATGCCTTTTGCCTGGCATCCGCAGTTGCGGCAGGCAGAGGCGGTGGAGTTTCGGGTAGAGCAGGGAGCGGTCGGGTTGTCAATGGTGGTGCGGCATTTGCAGAAGCCTGAGCGGCCGGTGACACCTGGGGACTACGAGGTCATTTCCGAACTGCCATTGTTGGAAGGGCTGAAGTCAATGACGTGGCAATTTTACGAGGCAAAGGATGATCAGTGGTTTGCCAATTGGGATCCTAACAAACGGCCTGAGCCGCCGCTTTTCCTGCGGGTACGGTTTCAACTGGGTGAGGACCCGAGACGTCATGAGCATGTGTTCTGGGTGGCCAATGACTTGGCCCATGGACGAGTGGATCAAGGAGGGCGGCGCGGATGAAGCACACGCGGTTAAGATTTCGAAAGCGTGCGCACGCGGGATCGGCCCTGGTGGCGGTGTTTTTTATGATCGCCATCCTGGGCATGGTGATGTATGCCGGAGCCAAAGCGCTGGATGCGGACACTCAGCACTCACGGCTGACGCGGGCACGAGTGCTGGCAAAGCGCTATGCGCAGATGGGCATCGAGCTGGGCAAGCATCCGCAGATGAAGGACGGAGATCCGCTGCTGTGGCACAGCGCGCCC
>JBIIUD010000690.1:0-2716 GCA_044340175.1 Verrucomicrobiaceae bacterium | reverse complement strand
CCTGCCTGTCTTTAGACAGCCCAGAGGCTAGAGCCCGGGGCGGAGCGTCCAGGACTCCTCCACCAGCGAAGCGGTCTGGCCGGGTTCGCGCTGGATGCCCGTGATCTCTTCGGCCAAGGGCGTGAACCCTCCGACCGCCGGGGAACTCCGGCTCACCACGATGTCGTAGTTGACCTCGCTTCTTGCGCCGGAATCGAATTCATTCAACAAACGGACCGTCCCCAACCCGTTCGAGGCGATCGTATAGGTCCCGGTCGAGATCACGCGCAGCAATTTGCGGCCGCCGGCGCCATCACTGGTATTGATAGTGGCCACCCGCCGCACGCGCCCAGCGCCATCGAAAGTGGCAACGCCGACTGACCGGGACAGAGAGCCTCCGGCTGTTCCCGACGAGCCATAAGAACCCATCAACGAGCGTACGGTGAAACCCGTTTCGCCCCGCCGATTGGCGCTGGCCGGGAGGATGAACACGCCCGCTGCGAGGAAGGCGGTCAGAATCAGGAGTGATAGACTAAACTTGGTCTTTAAGGTATTGGTTTTCATGGTGTGTTTTTGATGGTGGTAGGGTTTTGGTGCGGTAATGGAGGCCTAAATGCTAAAAATTATTTTAGATATTTTTTGAAAGTGTTCAGTCGATTGAGCCTGGACGTGAAACGGAGACTGGGTGTGCGGTGCTCTGGAATGATGAATCTGGAATGACGAATGGAGGCCCTGAATGGCGGTTACAGGTCGGTTTTGAACCGATACGGGATGGCTCATTCGAGATTGATAATGGATTTTCAAAGGCCGCGAGAATAGCATTTCTGTCCGATCTGCCAAGATTTTTTCGGCAGCGGTTTTTTGGTGGGCTAAAGCCACACTGTTGCAGATCAGGCGGAGCGCATTGCATCAATCGGGACCGAAGATCGCCTTCCCAAATCCAAGCGGGTGCGGGCTGACTACGCAGTCCTCGTGGAGCTCTCGCGAAGACTCAACTGTGGGGACCTAAGAGCTCTGCCAGACCATGCTGCTCTCGTTGGAGTTTGCGGTAATTGAGTGAATCGCGCGCGATGCGGCGTTTCGTCTGCATGAAGTTATTTGTTCTTGCGCTTTTCACCGCCGCTTGTTTGCAGGCGGCGGAACCACTCGATGCGTTCATGGAAAGCCAGCGTCCTTCCTTGATCCAACTCTACGAGCATCTGCATGCCAACCCCGAGCTGTCGTTTCACGAGGAGAAGACCAGTGCGCGCATGGCCCAGGAGATTCGTGCCTTGGGATTCGAGGTGACGGAAAAGGTCGGTGGATTCGGCGTGGTGGCCGTTTTGAAGAATGGACCGGGTAAAACGGTGCTCGTCCGCACGGATTTGGATGGCCTGCCGGTGCGCGAGATCGGCTCTGTGCCCTATGTCAGCAAAACGACCACCAAGGACGATGCAGGCAACGATGTCTCCGTCATGCATGCCTGCGGTCACGACATGCACATGACCTGCTGGGTCGGCGCGGCGCGAGCGCTGGCGGCGTCGAAGGAGAAATGGAAGGGCACGCTGGTCTTCATCGCGCAACCGGCCGAGGAGCGCGGCATGGGCGCGCTGGCGATGATCGAGGATGGTCTGTACAGTCGCTTTCCGAAGCCGGATGTGTGTTTGTCACTGCATTGCGATGCGGGACTCGCTGTTGGTACCTTTGGTGTGACAAGCGGTCCTGCGATAGCCAGCACGGACACGGTGGACATTCTCGTGCATGGCGTCGGCGGCCACGGTGCGATGCCGAACACGACGAAGGACCCGATCGTCCTCGCCTCGCAGATCGTGCTGGCCTTGCAAACCATTGACAGTCGCGAATTGCATCCCGTGGAGCCCGTCGTGATCACCGTGGGCAAGTTCAATGGCGGCACGAAGCACAACATCATCCCCGACCAGGTCGAACTCGGACTGACGGTGCGCACCACGAGTGCGGAGACACGCGAAAAAGTGCTGGAGTCGATCAAACGCATATGCCGCGGCCTCGGCATCGCCGCCGGATTGCCCGACAACCTGTTGCCCGAGATCAAACTGACCGGACCCGGCACGCCATCGCTCTACAACAATCCCGAACTCACCGCCCGCGTGAGCGGTGTGTGGTCGGAAGCCTTTGGCAAAGCCAGCATCATCGAACGCAAGGCCTCCATGGCCGGCGAGGACTTCTCCCGCTACACGATGACATCGGAGAAGATCCCTGTCTTCCTCGCCTGGCTCGGCACGGTGAGACCCGAGAAGCTTGAGAAAGCGCAGAAGACCGGGGAGTTGCTGCCGAGTCTGCATTCTCCCTTCTATCGGCCCGAACCCGGGCCTTCGATCACGTTTGGCGTCAAAGCGATGACACTCGCCGTGCTGAGCGAACTCAACCGTTGAACCCTACGAAGCACGGCGACACTCTTGCTTTCACGATCGCCGGTTTAGGCCTGCCCGTTGCTAGGAATTTACTTTTTGAGGGGACGTGGGGCGGGGACGAACTGTGAGGGGGGCTGGCTCCGGAGTGTGCAGCGTAGAGGGAACCCAATCGTCACAACCAGTTGGTGGTCCGTTAGTTCGCAGTGTCAGGCCTGGTGGGTCTCGCCGGACACCCAGACGCGGGTCGTGCAGACCGTCTCGAAGCCAAGCTTCTCGTAAAGGCGGTAGCCAGCGGGCGTGGCGCCGAGAAAAAAGCGCCTCATCCCGTTATGGCGTGCTTGCGCTATTGCTGTCGACAAGAGTCTAAG
>JBIIUD010000691.1:0-2716 GCA_044340175.1 Verrucomicrobiaceae bacterium | reverse complement strand
GGTGCGGAAACCTTCTTTGGCGGTGTGGCGGTGAGAGAGCGTTTGGAACATAGCTTCGACAGATTCCGGCATAATCGCCGAATGATGGTAGCGAATCCCCAGTTCAACATCTTCGAAGAAGTGGGCTTCCACCACTGCGGCAAGCTCCGGCGTGACCCGCATCTGCTGCATCCCCTGCCGTGTCAAAAATACGCACTGTTGCAGGGCGTTGACCACCTCCAGCCGGTGCAGCCAGGTCACAGGAAGCCTTTCGGGGCACTCAGCCAAAAGCCCCTCCGCCTCGGAGCGGTGAGACATGTCCACCAGTGTGTTGGTGAAGAAGTTGGTGTCCGCGTAGATCATGGTTCCTCACCTGCGATCATCCGGGCGATCTTTGCCGAATCATCTTCGGAAGGAGCCACAAAACCCATGCGGCAGAGTTTTTCGCGGAAAGCACGCTGGCGCTGCATGAATGCCTCTGCTTCCTGGACCCGCTGGTTGGGAGCAGGAACATCCGGCATGAGGATGAAATTGCCCGCGCTCCGACTGCGAATCACTATGCGCCCCAGCTTCTGCGCCGCAGCGAGCACGGACTTTGGCTGGCGGTTCAAGTCACGAACCGTGAAATCTCGCTGCGCGCCGGCGGCGGTCTTGGCAGCGCGCGAAGAAGCGGTCTTCTTTGCGCTCTTGGCAACAGGCTTTGTCTTCATATCAGACATCATGACTGACATCCTTTTAACTTGCAACTTTTAATCCCCATATGCCACCTTACCCCTTCACCACCACCCGCCGCGCCTGGCTGCGTCAAACCAGTGCGGGCTTTGGCGCGATGGCCCTGCATGGCCTGCTGAATGCGGCCTCCAATCCACTCGCGGTGCGTGCACCGATGCTCCAGCCACGGGCGAAGCGTGTCATCTTCCTCTTTATGTCCGGCGGCCCCTCGCAGATGGATCTGTTCGATCCGAAGCCGCTCATCCAGCAAAAGCACGGCAAGTCTGTGAACGCGCCGCTGCCGGAGCAGCATCGTCACGACAGCACAGCGGGACTCCTCGCCCTAGGTACCGACATCCCGGTGCGGCCTCGCGGTCAGTCCGGACTCACGATCTCCGATCTGCTGCCGCACACCGCCGCCATTGCCGATGAGCTTTGCCTGCTGCGTGCCGTGCATGCGGACAACAATCAGCACGGCCCCGCTTTACTCCAAATGCACACCGGAGCCATCGCCGAGGCGCGGCCCTCGCTCGGTTCTTGGGTCAGCTACGGTCTCGGCACCGAAAACCAAAACCTGCCCGCCTTTCTCACCATCCATCCCGGCATCGACACGCGGAACTACAGCGCCTCCTTCCTGCCCGCCGCGCATCAGGGCACCCCGGTGACGTTGCCCGCGAAGGTGAGCGATCCCGCCATCGCCTTCCTCACCGATCCAGCGACCGATGACGCCTCCCAGCAGCGGCGCTTTGATTTCATCCAGCGCATGAACCGCCGACTGCTGGCGCAGCATGACACGGATGCCCGCATGGAGGGCATGATCCACAGCCTGGAAACCGCCTTTCGCATGCAGACGGCCACGCCGGATCTGGTCGATCTCTCCAAAGAAACCGAGGCTACAAAAAAGCTCTACGGCATCGGCGACAAGACGACCGACAAAAACGGCCGTGCCTGTCTGCTCGCACGCCGTCTCAGCGAGGCCGGTGTGCGCTTCGTGCAGGTCACCATGGACGGCTGGGATCACCACGGCGACATCCGCGGCGCTCTGCCGAAGAGCTGCGCCGCCAGCGACCTGCCTTGCGCCGGTTTGATCCGCGATTTGAAATCGCGCGGCCTGCTGGAGGACACGCTCGTGGTCTGGAGCGGCGAGTTTGGCCGCACGCCCTGGAGCCAAGACCTCAGCCGCACCGCGCCTATCGAAAAACATGGCCGCGAGCACCAGCCCGAGAGCTTCTGCGCCTGGATGGCTGGCGGCGGTGTGCGCGGCGGTCTCATGCATGGCGAGACCGACGAGTTCGGCTTCCGCCCCGTCTCCGGCAAGGTCCACCTGCACGACCTCCACGCCACCATTCTGCACCTGCTTGGTCTCGATCACGAACGCCTCACCTGGCGCCACCTCGGCCGCGATTTCCGCCTCACCGATGTCTATGGCGAAGTGGTGCGGGAGATTCTGGCTTGAGCACCAGACTCGAGCGAATTCAGTCGACTGGTTGAGAAATGTGCAAGGCAAACGGTGCCGCAGTATGTGAATGAACGGCGCAGCTCTCACGCCCGTCGGTCGCAGACGGAGACAGATCAAACGGTGAGCCAGATCGCCGATGCTTCCGGCTAGAGCGGTTCCAATGTCAGTTTCACCGCCATCAGAACCGCTGACCGTGCGTCTATCGACTGACCGTGAGAAAGCAAAGCTAAGGCAAGTCGATACCAAGCCACAGACGCCGCAACCCAAGTAGAACGTTAGTTGAGGGGGCGAGTCCGAGGGATAAGGGATTTAACCCTTCGTTAGAGGGCGGCGAGGGTGGTGGTGAGGAGCTTCCAGAATTTCTGGGTGGAGGTGATGCTGGCGTGTTCTTTCTCGGAGTGCGCTTCGTGGATGTTGGGGCCGAAAGAGATCATGTCGAGGCCGGGGTAGGCGATGCCGATGACGCCGCACTCTAAGCCGGCATGACAGGCGCTGACTTTGACTTCATGACCAAAGAGCTGGCAGTAGAGGGCTTTCATTTTGTCCAAGATGGGGGACTCGGCGCTG
>JBIIUD010000753.1:0-2716 GCA_044340175.1 Verrucomicrobiaceae bacterium | reverse complement strand
CGGATTCGATGAGTTTGGTGATTTTCAGGGTCTTGCCCGCAAAGCCGGTGTAACGGGGATCGGCTGGAAGGGGGCCGGTCGGAAGGGGAGTGCTGCCCTGTGTCCAAACGAAGGAGGTGAAAGTGCCGGAGATAGGCGCGGCGATGGTGGCGGTGGCCCCGGTGGGAAGGGCGAGGATGCGGAGGGTGCTATCGGCGACGGCGAGGTTCGCAGAAGGGCTGGTGACTGGGCCGACGACGTTGCGAACGATGACGGCGTAAGCGGCGGCATTGGTCACCTGAGCGGAGGGGATGACCAAGGTGTCTGACGTCGCACCAGAAATGGCGACGCGGTTTCTGGTCCATTGATAGGTGAAAGGAGGGGTGCCGGTGCCGACGACCGAGAAGGTGACGGTGGTGCCTGCGTTGGCGGATTGGGTGACAGGAGGGACGGTGATGACGATCGGGTCGTTGACGGAGAGGGTGGCGTCGGGGCTATCGAGAGATCCAGCGATGTTCGTGGCGACCACATCGTAGATGTCCTGGTCGAGTTCGGTGACTTTTGAGCGGGTGTAGGAGGCAGCGGTGGCACCTGGGATGTCGATGCCGTTTTTGCGCCATTGGTAGGTGATGGGTTTGGTGCCAGCAACGACGACGGAGAAGGTGGTGGAAGCGCCAGGGTTGATGGCGCGGCTGGAGGGAGGGGTGGTAAAGGTGGGTGGGGTTTGGCCGGTGCCTGCCAGGGAGATGAGGAAGGAAGGTTCGGTGGGATCATTGCTGGCGATGCGGAAGGAGGCGGTGCGGAGGCCGTCGGCCGTGGGGGTAAAGGTCACGTCGAAGGTGGTGGTTTGGTTTGCGTTCAAGGAGGGGAGAAGTGGTTCGCTCACGGTGAACTCGGACAGGTGGGTGCCTGCTTTGTTGGTGATGGCCAGGCCAGTGAGGGCAGCGGTGCCTGTGTTGCGGAGGGTCAGGGTGACGGTGGTGGTGGTGCCGGTGTTGGTAGGGCCGAGGTCGAGGGTGCTGCGGGCGTCGGACAGGGGGATGGGCTGGGGCACGGCGGGTCGCAGAACATTGATTTGGGGGATGGAAGCAGGGGCGTTGGTGAAGATCATGCCGCCGGTTGTGGTGAGGAAGACGGAGGTTGGGGCGAGAGCCCAAAGACCTGCAACGGTGAATGAGACATTGGTTGTGCCGTCGGCGTCCCAGGAGGCGATGCCGTTGCTCGAGCGGATGGCAGCGCCAGCGCCTGCCCAGAGCTGGGTGGTGCCGAGGGTAGTGCCGGTCAGCTCGGTGATGTTGCTGTTGGTGCCTGAAACGAAGGGAGCCCAGGTGGAGCCGGTGAGTTTGAGGATGATCCCCCCGGCGCCGGTGGACCAGACATTGGAGGGAGAGCCCCAGATGGCGTTGAGGTTGCTGGTGATGCCGGAGGTTTGTGCTGCCCAACTGGTGGTGCTGCCTTTGAGGATGGTGCCGCGGTCGCCGACGACCCAGGCGTTGGCGGAGTCACGGGCCCAGATGGCGTTGAGGTCCTGGGTCGTGCCTGAAGTCATTCGGGTCCAGGCGGTGCCATTCCAGCGAAGGATCGTTCCGTTGTCGCCGACGGCCCAGACATTGGTGGCGCTAGTGCCCCAAACGTCGTTGAGAGTAACAGTAACGCCGGAAGTCTGGGGACTCCACGCGGTGCCGTTCCATTTGAGGATGACGCCTGCGGCGCCGACGGCCCAGATGTTGGCATCGTCAGAACCCCAGATGGCGGTCAGGGCGGTGGAGACCCCTGAGGTGGTGTTGGCGAAGGTGGTGCCGTTCCAGCGAATGATAAGGCCATTGGTGTTGGTGAACCAGGCTTTGTCGTCATCAGAGGCCCAGACATCGGTGAAGGTGGTGGCGGGGAACTGGGATTGGGTGGCGGACCAGGTGGTGCCATTCCAGCGGGTGGAGGATTTTCTGGTGCCAACGGCGACGATGTTGGAGGTATCGACCACATGGATGCCGTTGAGGCTCTGGTTGGTGTCGCTCTGTGGCTTGGTCCATGTGGTGCCGTCGAAGCGGACGATATCGCCGCTTTGGCCGGCTGCCCAGATGTTTGTGGCATTGGCACCTGCGATGCTAAAGAGGCTGGTTGTGACACCGCTGGTCTGAGCGCCCCAGGTGCCATTAAAAAAGCGGACAGTGCCGCCTGTGCCGACGATCCAAATGCTATTGGCGGCCGAGCCCCAGACGGAGTGGAGGGTGACGGTATTGGGGGTATTGCTGTCGAAATTGCTCCATGCGGCACCGCTGTTGGTTGTGCGAAGAACGCGACCTCGTGCGCCTACAGCGATGACGGTGTTGTTGTTGGCTGCCCAGACGCCATTGAGATCATCGTTGACGCCATTTGGGGCACTTTGAGTTGTCCAGGTGGTGCCGTTCCATTTGATGATTGTGGAAGTGGCGCCGACGGCCCAGACATTGGAAGCGTTAGAGCCTGAGATGGCGAAAAGGTCTTGGGTGGTGCCGGAAGTTTGTGGGGTCCATGAAGTGCCGTCCCAAAAGACAACAGTGCCGCCATCCCCGACGGCCCAGACGCTGGTGGCTGAGGTTCCCCAGACGCCGTGGAGGTCGATGGTGGCGCTAGAAGATTGGGGTGTCCAGGTCGCGCCGCCATCGGTGGTTTGGCTAATAGAACCGGAGGCTCCGACTGCCCAACCGACAGTGGATGAAGCCATCCAGACGGCGTTGTTGGAGCGGGGATCGGCCAG
>JBIIUD010000689.1:0-2719 GCA_044340175.1 Verrucomicrobiaceae bacterium | reverse complement strand
CAATTTGGCGCGCATCAAGAAGGCCACTTCGCGCCAGGGTTCTTCCCGATTGCGTTCCTGGATATAGCCCACATCGACCCCCGGCGCGCCTTGAAGTTCCGCGACTAGCCGCTCTCTCAACGTCACCAGCGTTTTCGGCACCTGCTGGAAAAGCAGACTCAGCGGCAAATGATGCCCCAGCTTTTCCATGGCCCGTCGCTGCACCCGCAGCGCGTTTTGGCGCAGCGATTTCAGGGAGGTGCGGGTGACTTCATGCGTGACAAAAGGATGCCCGTCCCGGTCGCCACCGATCCAGGTGCCAAAGCGCACCAGCGGCGGCAAGTCATCCACGGCTTTGGGATCAAATCCCGCTGCCTCCCAGGCTTCGCGCAGGTGCACATGAGCCCGCGCGAGAGCCTCTGGAAACACCTCCCGAAGGTAGTGCATGGCGTTTTGCAGTTCCGCATGGATGGAGGGGCGCGTCACATGAATCTCACCCGTGCGCCACAGCGCCTCCAGTTCCACCTCGATCTGACCTTTCAAACGCGCCTGTTCCCTGTCGGTGTAGGCGGCGTTCTCGTGGCGGTTCATCAGGCTGTAAATCTCCCGGTGGCGCTCGCCCACGGTCTCCCGCTTGGCCTCGGTAGGATGCGCGGTCAGCACCGGTTCTACCCGCACCGACTTGAGGGCCGCCAATACCTCCTCTGCCGCCAAACCCTGAGCCAGCATCTGTTTCAAATTGTCCGCCCACAGTCCTTTTTCTGCTTCTGGCCCCAATTCCTTTTCCCGCAACCGCCGCACCTGGGCCGCTGCGCGCTCTTCTACAATGTTCAGTAATTGAAACGCGATGGAGTAGGCCTGGCCGAGCGCACGCCCATTGACACCCTCGGGCGCGACGATTTCGTCATCGCCCCACGGCAGGCGCTCCGCCAAAGCCCCCTCCCCAAGCCGTTTCAAGGTCGAACGATAGGCGTCCATCAAATAACGCAGATCAGCTTGCAGAAGGTCAAAGCCGAGGTCGCGCAGTTCAGCGGGTTGCAGCACAGTGGAGGAGTCGATTTCAGGCATTCGGGGTGGTGTGTAGCATCTTTAATGCCGGAGCCTCAAGATTCAACCCAGCAAAACCTTGCGCCTCATGCCACACGAGTGAACGGTCCGTTCGATCCTGTGACACCCTCCCGCCAAAATCTCCTGCGCTATGCCTGGCTTTCCCTGGGCACAGCAGTGGTCACCATTGGTTTGAAGCTACTGGCTTGGCAGCTCACAGATTCCGTCGGTCTGCTGTCGGACGCCTTGGAGTCCCTAGTCAATCTTGCCGCTGCCGCCGCCGCTCTGGGGGCCCTTCTCATTTCCGCCTTACCCCCCGATGATGAGCACGCTTTTGGGCATGATAAAATCGAGTTTTTCTCGAGCGGCTTCGAGGGTGCCCTCATTCTTGGTGCTGCCTCCGCTATTCTTTGGACGGCCTTTAGCCGTATCAATAATCCCGTCGATATTCATCAGTTTGGCACCGGGATCGCCGTCTCCGCCGTGGCCTCTGTTTTGAATCTTTTGGTCGGTCGCTTGCTCATTGCTAAGGGGCGTGCGGCTCATAGCCCCGCCCTTGAAGCCGATGGTCATCACCTCATGACCGACGTTTGGACCTCTGCTGGCGTGCTTACAGGCATGACCTTGGTCTGGTTCACGGGCTGGACTTGGCTGGACCCGATCATCGCCCTCGGTGTCGCCCTCTTCATCATTCGCATGGGCTTTCGTTTGGTGCGCAATGCCGTTCATGGCCTGCTAGATCGTGCGCTACCGGCTGAAACCTTGGAGCTTATCAAGAGCATTCTGCGCCGTTACGAAAGTGATCAGATCCATTTTCATGCTCTCCGCACCCGCGCCTCTGGTTCGCGCCAGTTCGTTGCCGTGCACGTTCTTGTGCCTGATGAGTGGACCGTGCGCCGCGGGCACGACCTCCTGGAAAAGATCGAGTCCGATCTCCGCGCCGTGCTGCCCGCAGGAAATATCTTTACCCACCTCGAACCACTCAATGATCCTGCGTCCTGGGACGACGAGCCGCTGGATCGCTAACCCGCGCTTTCGTCCAAACGCGCCCCGTCTCACCGCTCAAAACTGCCCACTCGCGCCGCAAGTTCATCGTGATGAATTTGCACCGCTTTCCAGTCCCAGGGCCATCGACCTTTCTTGTGCCAGTGAAACACCCATGGCTCCTTCATCCCGTTCACGGTGCTCATCACCACCTCACTTAATCCCGCCCCTTTGCCTCCCAGTTTGATCCGGCAGTGAACCATGCCGACGTCTTTCACCGCTCGGACCAGTGTCACCTCGTGCATGATCGTGAGAGAGAAAAAATGAGCCAACGCCTGGCGGCCATCCTCCACCGCTGTTTGACGATCATGCCCAGCCTCATCCATGTAATCCTCGGTGAGCATGGCCTTCACGGCATCCCAATCCCGCCGCTCCGCCGCGCGGATTAATTTCTCCTGGGCATCCAGCACCTGCTGCTCAAAGGAGCGCCCAAACACCCCGATCCCAGTCCATGCCAGCCAAAGCACCATGGCCACCAGCACACCCAATATCAGTTTTCGTCTTGTCATCACTCCTCTTTTACCCAGAAACCCCTGGGATGTCACGCCCTCTGATGGGTTCCTTCGAGGGGAAACCCCGCCAACAGCAAAGCTTCATTCCCTTCGAATATCGGTTCGGTGGCCACCGCACCCGCCATTTTTTCATTTTT
>JBIIUD010000688.1:0-2722 GCA_044340175.1 Verrucomicrobiaceae bacterium | reverse complement strand
AGGGAGGGCGCGTGCCATGGAGTTGACGCGGACCTTTGCGCGTGGATTTGGAGACTGGGTGGATGATGTTCCGAGCCTACTGTCTGCCCGCCGGGAATTGGGGCAGCTGCTGGCACGGAAGCTTGCCACTCCCACAGGAACCCAACAATCCGCCAGCTCACCATGAGGATTGATTCCATTCTGCCTTTAGCGCAACGCAGCATCCTGCCGGCTGAGATGAAAAGCGGCAGTCATTCTTTTCAAAGCACGACCTTGTCTGAGAAACTTCCAACGCTTACGCCCCCTCACGCCGGACACCCGCTCCGGGTGCGGATGGAAGTGCTGCGTGATGGGGAAGGCTTAGCAACGCTGGCCGCGCATTGGGATGGTTTGTTGGATCAAAGTGTGGTGCGCACGCCATTCATGCGCTGGGACTGGACGGAGTTATGGTGGCAGCACTTTGAGTCAGATTACCATGCCGTCTTTGGAGCCGCATGGACTGCGGACGGCCGCCTCGTGGCGCTAGTGCCGTTGGCGATCGGCCCAGGTCAGACGCCGGTGCGCCGGCGGCTGCGTGTGTTGTCGTTCTTCGCTGGGTTGGGTGAGGTGGTGGCAGAAGGATTGGATTTCATGGTCGTGCCGGGACATGAGGAAACGCTGATCCGTTTGATTGACCACGTGTTAGAAGAGATTCGGTCGGAATGGGATCTGGCTCATTTTGGCTATGCGGATGAGACGTCGCCCTTTCATAAGCTGCTGTCAGGCGCACTAGCCAAGCATGGTTTGAATGCGGAGGCACGGAACCATCAGGAAAGTCCGTTGATTCGTTTGGATGAAGTGAGTTGGGAAGACTATCTCATGCATCGGACGGCGAACTTCCGAAAGAAGTTTCGACGCAATTGGACGGCCGCCAAGCGGGACCAGCAGATGGTCATTCGGCAACTGGATGAGGCAGCGGATGCGCCATGGTTTGTCGATCAACTGCATCGACTGCACGGCCTGCGCTGGACAGCGGAGGAAAGCCTGTTTTTGCAGCCGCGTGCCAAGAACTTTCACAAGGCGTTGGCTGTGCGCTGGGCGCACCAGGGGCGGGTGGTTTTGCTCGTCATGGAATTCAATGGCCAGCCGGTGGCTGCGAACTACGCGTTTATTGAAGGCGATCAGATGTGGGATTACCAAGGGGGGTGGGATGTTCGGTACATTGAGCTTTCCCCGGCCAAACTGATCAATGCCGAGAACGTGCGCCGAGCGATTGAACGCGGGATCAAGGTGATCGACATGCTGCCTGGGGACCTTGAATACAAGAGCAAGTGGACACAGCTGTTTCGGAAGGTGGTCGATTTCGAAGCGGTGAATGCGCACAGTGTCCGGGCCCGGGTTTTTCAGTCGATCAGAACCGTCAAAAAATCGCTTTTGAAACTCTTACCGGGAGGTGAAGCCTAACCATGAAAGTCATTGTTCTCACCGCTGATGCTAACACCCTTCTGTATCACCGCGGTGATCTGATTCGGGACATCGCAGAATCTGGGTGTGAGGTGGTCACCTCAGCGGCGGAAGACTATGCGCATGTGCGCAAGTTCATGGCAGACTTGGGTGGGCGGCATGAGCCGGTGCGCATGGTGCGTTCACGGGTGAATCTGATCCGAGATCGTGAAACTTGGCTGGACATGTTCCGGTTGTTTCGTCGGGAGCGGCCAGAAGCGTTGTTTGCTTATACGATCAAATCGGTGCTGTATGGATGCCCGATTGCCCGGTTGGCAGGTGTGCCGAAAGTGTATGCGCTGCTTCCTGGGTTAGGCTTTACGTTTGTGAAGCAAACGACTTTGAAGGGGCATCTGCTGCAGTGGGTCTCGAAGCTGATGCACCGGGTGGCGCTCTTGTGTGCGGACGTTGTTTTCATGCAGAATGAAGATGACCGCCGTCTTTTCACGGAATTGAAACTGTTGCCCGCAGGTGTGCCCGTGCATGTCACGGCTGGGTCCGGTGTGAATACGGATGAGTTCCCACATGAGCCACTGCAAGCGGACACGGAGTTAGCGGCTGGAGGGCCGGTGCGCTTTGTG
Source organism: Verrucomicrobiaceae bacterium (assembly GCA_044340175.1). Classification (GTDB taxonomy): domain Bacteria; phylum Verrucomicrobiota; class Verrucomicrobiia; order Verrucomicrobiales; family Verrucomicrobiaceae; genus JAGRPD01. The sequence continues at coordinate 680 of JBIIUD010000688.1, read as the reverse complement.
TTGGTGAGCCGCTTGCTCTTGAGTAAAGGGGTGGCCGTGTTTGCCGAGGCGGCGCGGAAGGTGAAGGCCGAGTTCCCAGAGGCGGAGTTTCATTTGGTAGGTCCTTTTGATCCGAATCCTAACCGGGTGGATGAAGCTCAGGTGGAGGGCTGGGTTAAGGAAGGGCTGCTGACCTATCATGGCATGGTGCGTGATGTGGCGGCTCTGCTGAGAAAGATGCACGTGTTTGTGCTGCCAACTTGGTATCGGGAGGGCGTTCCCCATGCGACGCTTGAAGCTTTGGCGATGGGGCGCGTCATCATCACCACGGACTCCGTCGGTGCCCGCGAGTGTGTGCGGTTGGGGGCTGCGGGCCGGGCGGAAAAGGCCGCGGGCGCAGATCTCATCACGGGTGACAATGGTTATTTAACGCGACCCCAAAGTGTTGACGCTGTCGTTGAAGCCATGAGACGGTGTTTGCAAAGTCGGGCCACGCTTTCCAGCATGGGTGCCGCGAGCCGCGTCCTGGCGGAGGAGGTCTTTGATGTGCGGATCGTCAATGACACCATTTTGCGGGCGATGGGTCTGAAAGACTCGGATCCCGAGCGCCGCTGCGCCGTGCGAATGCCTTCTCAAACTCTGGCGCTTCCTTTGACCCCGCATGGCCTTTAAATCCACAACTGACTTTCCCATGAACAATC
>JBIIUD010000687.1:0-2723 GCA_044340175.1 Verrucomicrobiaceae bacterium | reverse complement strand
TGGGGTCGTGCATTTTGAGAGCGTCCCCGAAAATTTGGCGTCGGCTTTGCTCGCCGTGGACGAGGAAGACGTGTTTTTTGCCGCCGGTGATGCGGTCGTAGTAGTCGAGCAGTTCGTCGTGGTCGGCGTGACCTGAGAAGGAATCGAGGGTTTCGATCTGGGCATTGACCTTGAATTCGTCGCCGAGGATGGAGACGTGTTTGTGGCCTTCGCGAAGTTTCCAACCGAGGGTGTTTTCAGCGCAGTAGCCGACGAAGAGGATGATGTTTTTGCCGTTGGAGACGTTGTTGCGGAGGTGGTGAAGGATGCGGCCGGACTCGGCCATGCCGGAAGCCGAGATGATGACAGCGGGGCCCTTCATGAGGTTCAGGGATTTGGATTCATCGACACTGCGGACGAGGCGTAGGCCTTCGAAGCCGAAGGGGTCATCACGCATGAAGACAGCGTTGCGGACCTCCTCCCGCAGATCCTCCAGGTGCAAACGGAAGATCTCAGTGGCGCGCACGGCCAGGGGGCTATCCACATAGGTGGGGATGGGTTTGAGGCAGCCTTCGTGGACGAGTTGGTCGAGTTTGAAGAGGAGTTGTTGAGTGCGCTCGACAGCGAAGGAGGGGATGATGACATGGGCTCCGCGGCGGCGGGCGCGGTTGATGATGTCGCAGATGTGGTCTGAAGTGTGGGCGGCGTCTTCATGTTTCCTGCCGCCATAGGTGGACTCCATGATAAGGTAATCGACATCGCTACAGGCGTCGGCGGGGTCGAGGAGGTCATTGCCGGGGCGTCCGACATCCCCAGAGAAGAGCAGGCGGAAGCTTTTTTTTCCAGCATCATCTTCGATGTCCAGGACGACCTGCGCGGAGCCGAGGATGTGACCGGCATCGATAAAGGTGAGGGTCACGCCTTTAGCGATAGGGAGGGGGCGATGATAGCTGACGGTGACGAATTGGCGGAGGACGTTTTCAGCGTCGATGAGATTATAACCGGGAGTGAGCAGGGGCTGGTCCTCGCGTTTGCGGTGTTTGTTCAGCCACTTGATGTCCATCTCATGAATGTGAGCGGCATCAGGAAGCATGATGCTGCAAAGGTCGCGGGTGGCAGGGGTGGCGTAAATGTTACCGTTGAAGCCGTTGTGGCGCAGTTGGGGGAGATTACCGCTGTGGTCGATGTGGGCGTGCGAAAGCACAACGCAGTCGATCGTCTTCGGGTCAAAAGGGAACTCACGATTGCGCTCCATGGCTTCTGCACGGCGACCTTGGTAGAGGCCGCAGTCGAGCAAGATCCGCTGACCATTGACTTCAATCAGGTGTTGGGAGCCGGTGGTGGTGCCGGCGGCGCCGCAGAATTTGATTTTCATTGAGTGAAGATAGGGAGGGGCAAATGAGATGGGAAGCGGGAAGTTTAAGGGATTGATCTTTTCGTGCGGCTGATTCAGTTAGGGAATGGTTCAGATTGTTGATTCAAAAATGGTTGAAGCGTTGAAAGAGATCGCAGGAGCGGAGCATGTCCTGGTGGAGCGTGAGGATGTCATCCCGTATGGTTTTGATGGCACAGCGGCTTTGAAAGCGCGGCCTGGGGCGGTGGTGTTTCCGCACACGACGGAAGAGGTGGCACGGTGCGTGAAGTTGGCGCGGGAGCGGCAGGTGCCGGTGGTAACGCGGGGATCCGGTACGGGGCTGAGTGGTGGCAGTGTGCCGATCGAGGGATGTCTGGTTTTATGCGTGGCGCAGATGGACCGGATTGTGGATTTGGATCAGAAAAATCTGACGCTGCACGCCCAGTGTGGGGTGATTACGAAGGAGATCGATGATGCAGCGCAGGCGGTGGGTTTGTTTTATCCACCCGATCCTGGGTCCATGAAGATTTCGACCATTGGAGGCAATGTGGCGGAGAATAGTGGGGGATTGCGCGGGTTGAAGTATGGGGTGACGCGCGACTACGTGATGGCGATCCGAGTGGTGTTGCCGGATGGTACGGACACTTGGCTGGGCAACAAGTGCGTGAAGGATGTGGCGGGCTATTCGATGAAGGATCTTTTTGTCGGTAGTGAGGGCACGCTGGGGATCATCACGGAAGTGATCCTCAAACTGGTGCCGAAACCGCAAGCGCGGCGCACGATGTTGGCGCTCTATGATTCGATGGGGGCGGCAGCGGAGACGATTTCGGCGATCATTGCGGCAAAGATCATTCCATGCACGCTGGAGTTTTTGGATCGAGTGACCGTGGGCTGCGTGGAGGATTATGCAAAGATCGGCCTGCCGACGGATGTGGAAGCGCTGGTGCTGATGGAGACGGATGGGCACCCGGTGGTGGTGGCTGAGGAGGCCGAGCAGATGATGGCCATCGCCAAAGCCTGTGGAGCTCGGGAGGTAAAAGCCGCGGCAGATGAGCAGGAGGGCGCTCGCTTAGCGGCGGCGCGGCGGAATGCGTTCAGCGCGTTGGCGCGGATCCGGCCGACGACCATCTTGGAGGATGTGACGGTGCCGCGTAGTGAGTTGGCGCGTATGGTGGCGTACATTTCAGAGGTGGCGGTGCGACATAAGCTGCAGGTGGGAACTTTTGGGCACCTTGGTGACGGGAATTTGCACCCGACTTTTTTAACCGATGAGCGCGACCACGAAGAAATGCACCGGGTGGAGGCGGCCTTGGAGGAGATCGTCAATGAAACGATCCGACTCGGAGGCACGGTGACGGGGGAGCACGGAGTAGGTTTGGCGAAAAAGGCC
>JBIIUD010000023.1:0-11070 GCA_044340175.1 Verrucomicrobiaceae bacterium | reverse complement strand
GAACTTGGTTCGGCGGCGACGGATGATCCTCAAATTGCCTTCAAATACAGCCTCGGCGGCGGCTTCAAGACCTCGAAGGGCTGGGAGCCGCTCGGGCCAGCAGGGGCTTACGACACCTTTGGACCGGAGTTGAGCTTCGCAAAGACCTTGCGAGCCACGGAGAAAGGCAACATCGCCCTCGCGAAGTTCACGCACAGCGGCACGCAGATGAACGACTGGACGCCCGAAGGCACGACGGCCAAGGACATGCATGTTTACCCGGCGTTCATCGCCTTCGTGCGCAGTGCGATGCAGGAGCTGAAGGACCAAGGCCACACCGTGGAGCTGGCGGGCATCTTTTATCACGCAGGCGAGAATGACATGGCCTTTGGCCCCTATCGCAAACAAGCCGCGAAGTGGCTGCAATCGACCGTGGCGCAGAGTCGCGTGGATTTGGCGATGCCGTCGCTGAAGTGGTTCGTGAGCCAGCAACCGCCGCCAGATGAAAAAGGGCTCAACCAACTCGACATCACCGCTGATCTCGCGGCCATCGCGGCGGCTGATAAAGAGTTCATTCACATCCAAGCCTTCGATTTGCCACCGCAGCCCGAGAAGCTCGTGCTCGATACCGCAGGCGTGTTGAAGCTGGGCGAGGTGATGGCGCAGAGTTATCTGCATGGGCCACCTGCGATGCCGAAATCGGCCGTGGTGCCAGCGGCCGAAGTCATCGAAGGCGAGATGGCCGGTTATCTCTTCGGTCCTGCGGAGAAAGTGCCGGAGGAGTTCAACGGTGGCTTCTCGCTCTACGCGGCAGCTTGGCCGCTCGTGGCCACCTATCCCGGACACAAGTTCCAAACTGGACTTTGTGGGACGTGGATGCACCCGCAGTGGACGGAAGCAGAAAAGCCGAAGGAGAAATGCTACACCGACATCGAGGGCGGACTCGGTTGGTGGCGTGACACGCATTTTCCGACGATCACGCCGAAGTTCATCATGGGCGGCGTGGGACCAACGCGGGCAGTATGGTGTGGCACAACTTAGCCCGTGGCTGTTGTTCCCTCTTGATGGCTTGAACCTCAAGCAAGGCACGAGCGGCGAACTTTTTGGCTACGGCTATCTGCCCTTGCCTTTGACGAATCCGAAAGCGACCACCGCAGGCAAGAACGTGCCCACAGGCAACCACTGCTGGACACTGTTTCTGAACACCGCGAACTTCAAAGGCCCCGCCACCTTCTTCACCCCTTACTTCTGGACGCAAGCCACGGTGGATCATCCGGAGTGGGCGGGATTGCTGCTCGATTCACGCCCCGCAGCACCGAACAAAGCGATTCAAATGGAGACACAGCATGTGCCTGCTGCTTTGAATGGCCAACATGCACGGGTCGCCCCGACCTCTTTCCCTGTCGGCCCCGATGGCACCTCCACCGTGCTGCATCGACTCACCGCGTATAAAAAAGCAGCGCTGTGGGATGAGGTGCAAAAATGGTTCGCGGGCGGCACTCCTGCTGACGGCGCGATCAAAGCCGAGGCCTCCGCTGTGCACAAGTTTCGCGATGGTGGCGGCTCCAATTGGAGCATTTATCCTCCAGGCACGAAGCGTGAAGAAAAGGTGCCGCTCGCGTGGGGTTCCTTCGCCACTTCGTTCACGCCAAACCCAATCACCTTTGGCTACAAATGGAACGAACAGCTCACGCGCACTGGCAACGGCCTCGTCACGCTACCCGAATATTACCAACTCGGCACCAACAGCCGCAATAAGCCGCAGTGGAATGTGATGTCACCGACAAAGGCACCCTCTGAGCTAGCACAGCACCGCTTTGTCACGCCTCCTGAGAAACCCCAGGAGCCACGCACCACGCCCGATGGTGCCGATAGCTGCTGGAAGAAACCCGGCCCGAAGGCTGGCCCGTTCAAAGTGAAGATCGGCGATGGCAGCACAGTCACCTACTACTGGTATCGCTTCGCTGATCAGCCAGCCATGCTCAATGCCGACCTTACCGACGCTGAACGCGAGTTAGTGCAAACTCGCGTCGAGAAACTCCACCGCACCTGGACCAAGGATCGCAATTACCTCACCCCGCCCGATCTCGGCACGCTCGCCAGCATTGATCCCGCCTTGATCCTCACACCACCTCCCGGTTTGGAGATTGGGTATGTCCCCATCGCCACACGGCAAGAAATCGAAGCCACTGATCGTCCAATGGGCACGTCATCCGTGCAAAAGATTCCTCAGTCGTCGCACTGAAGCTCGAACCACCAAACACGAGGTCAATTGTGTCGCGTAACGCAGATGGGGACAGCTACTAGCGCTGCTTGATCTCAAAGGCCTCTAGCCATGGCAAGGTGATCTGAGGCGGCATACCACCGAAGGGTTGATAGGCCGGAAGTTGCACGATGCTCATGCTGTGGGGTTGACTGGCAATGAAGAACATTGCCTCAGCGCAGTCCTCGCACGTGATCATGGCGCCTTTATGGACAGCATTGGGCTGCACAGGACGCTTGGCGACGAGAGGCGTATTTGCCTCGCCAGGAGCATATTCGGAGAGGATGATGCCAAGAGCATTGAGCTGCATGCGCGCCGTAAAAAGCATGCCATGCACGGCCCACTTGCTGGCAGTGTAAGGAACGCCAGCAAACGAATCGTAGCCGTGACCCGCTGTCGATGACACCACAACGATGCGACCGCCGCCCTTTTCAGCCATGGGTTTCACGACCGCCTGGATCATATTCGAGACACCGAGCACGTTGATCTCAATGACCTTTTGCCACGTCTCCGCACTCGCGATGCGCGCTGGATCGGCATGCGCCATGAAGCGATCCGGTGTGTTGATGCCTGCGGTATGAATGAGAGCAAAGGGAACGCCGCTTTTCAGCACTTCTTCAAGGGCCGCCGCCACACTCGCTGGCTCTGCGACATCGCAGACGACTGGGACGATGTTTGTCGATAATGCCGCCGTTTCTTCGAGCGACTCCAGCGTGCGCCCGAACACAAAGGTCTTCGCACCAGCCTCCGCAAAACGCTTTGCCGCTGCCTGTCCCATACCGCCACCACCGCCGGTGACGATCACGATCTTGTCCGTCCAATTTTGTTCCATCCCACGACACTAACTACACTCTGGCGCGAGTCCAGCGAAGGCAGGGAAAAACATGACCTTCTAATCCGAAATGCCAACTCCATTGACGGCGTAGTTCTGTCATGCCCGCACCACGTCTGCTTGTTTTGCTCTTCTTGTCAGTAGCCAGCCTACGAGGCGCGGACGCTTGGACGACCCTTTTGCCGTTTTCGGCTCCCCCCCCAAACTTTGAGCCGAAAACCGCTTCCTGGAGAGACCCCCTTTTATTTAACGATGGGACTACCGTCAAGACGGCAGCCGACTGGCAAAAGCGCCGTGCGGAACTTCTGTCCGACTGGCATGCACTGATGGGAACGTGGCCCCCCGTCATGAAAGAACCCAAAGCAGAAATCCTCAAAAGCGAGCCCCAACAGGGCTATCGCCGTGACCGCATCCGTTTCCCATGGACCCCGCTTCTTCACACGGAAGGTTGGCTGCTCGTTCCAGACGGCGCCAAAAAGTCACCGGCCGTCATCACGGTTTATTATGAGCCTGACACTTCAATTGGCCTCAGTGACAAGCCCGATCGCGACTTCGCCCTGCAATTGGTTAAAAAAGGGTTCGTCTGCCTCTCGATCGGCACCACCGAATCCAGCGCAGACAAAACCTACGCCATCCATCATCCCGACATCGACCACGCCACGGTTCAGCCTCTTTCCATGCTGGCCTATGCCGCAGCGAATGCGTACCATGTCCTGGCCGCGAGGCCTGAAGTGGACCCCGATCACATCGGTATCACGGGCCATTCTTATGGTGGAAAATGGTCCATGTTTGCTTCTTGCCTCTATGACAAATTTGCCTGTGCGGCATGGTCGGACGGCGGTATCGTTTTTGACGATACCCGGCCAAGCATCAACTACTGGGAGCCCTGGTATCTCGGTTCCCATCCCCGACCCTGGCGCACGCGTGGACTCATCACCGCTGATAATCCCGCGTTGGGGCTTTACCCCAAGCTCCGAGCCGCCGGTCGAGACCTGCATGAACTTCATGCCCTCATGGCACCCCGCCCCTTCCTCGTCTCCGGCGGCAGTGAAGACCCACCCGAACGCTGGCACGTCCTTGAGCACTCCCGGCGTATCAATCGCCTCCTCGGCCAGGAAAACCGTGTCTTCATGACCAACCGACCCGATCATGCCCCCAACCCCGACTCGAATGCAGTCCTGGTAGCTTTTTTCGAGCACTTTTTGAAGTGAATCGCCATCCCGCAGAAAAATCTGAAAAAAATTTGAACAGAACCAGCCGCGACATTGACAAAACAAACAACAGCGCTGGACGGCCCAAACCGAAAGGCGCTGGTCTTGAGAGTGATTGGTTGTTGTCACCACACGAGTGCGGAAACGCACAAACTGTGTTGAGGTTGATGCCAATAAGGAGCCGGGCGGAATCGGGAGCCGCCCGGCTCCGACTTTTTCAGGGGTTCACTCTCAGCCAAACTTGACGGGCATGCGCACCGCCCGCGCCAGCAAATCCAGGTAGTCCGCGCAGGGAATCTCATGCCCCCCAAACTGCGCCAGATGCTCCGTCGTCCACTGCGTGTCATGCACGATGAAGCCCTGTTGGTGCAAGCGTCTCTGCAAACGAGTCAGCGCCACCTTTGATGCCTGAGGCTCCCGGCTGAACATGGACTCGCCAAAAAAAGCGCCTCCAATGGCTACCCCATAAACCCCACCCACCAGCCGTCCATCCCTCCAAACCTCCGATGAATGCGCGAAACCCATCCGAAACAGCTCTTCATAAGCCTCCAGGATCGTGTCTGTGATCCATGTTGCTTCCCGATCAGCACAGCCCCGCACCACATCTCCGAAGGCGGTGTCCCAGCGCGTTTCAAAAGAGCAAGTCTTCAGGTAACGTTCAAACCGTCGCGGTACATGAAATTCCGCGATGGGCAGGATGCCCCGCATCCTCGGTCGGAACCACGAGATCGAACCGTCTTTCTCGCCCATGGGAAAAACGCCTTCGCAGTAGGCGTGGAGCAGATCAACAGGATCGAGACTTGGCATGGCGTTAAACTCATCAAATGCTTTCAGCCAAGCCGAAAGCCAGTTCGTCCTTACCACAGCCATTTCGTTCTTTCCAGCAGGGAACCTTCGCCTTACAATGGATTCATGGCAGGGGTATCCTGTCTGCCCTTTCCCGATATGCGCCGCGCCATCTACCCTGGAAGTTTTGACCCCGTCACCAACGGCCATCTCGACGTTCTGGAACGGGCCACCGGTCTGTTTGACGAGGTCATCGTCGGCGTCGCCCGCGAGAATAACAAACAAAGCCTCTTCACCCTAGAAGAAAGGGTCGAACTTATCCGCGCTGTCTCCGGTCACCTGCCTCACGTCCGAGTCCTACCGTTTGACGGTTTGCTGGTGAATTTTGCGCGCGAGCAGGAAGCCGTCGCCCTCGTCCGCGGTCTGCGCGCGGTCTCCGACTTCGAGTTTGAATTTCAGCTTGCCCTCATGAACCGCAAACTCGAGCCCCATCTCGAAACTGTCTTTCTCATGCCCCGCGAAGAACTCACCTACATTTCCTCACGCATCGTCAAGGAAATCGGGCGACTCGGCGGCCAAATTGAGCTTTTTGTTCAGCCCCCCGTCGCCACCGCCCTGCGCGCCAAATTTGCAAATGCCGCGCAGTCGTAGTGGGGCGACCGGCTCGGTCGCCCTCAAGCGCCGTCAAGGTCACTCAAATCTCCCACCGCACCGCCGTCATCACATCCCCAAGAAAGAGTTCGTCAAAGTCCACCGAACGCACCTTTCCCTCATTGGGCGGCCAAAATACGCCCCCATTGACCCGCTTCACTACCTCAGCGGCACACGCCTCAGCCGCTTCCGCCCAGCGCTCATCAAAGTTCTCCCACAGGATCAGATCGGTATCCATCACACCCTTTGGCAGGCAGGCATAACCCACCTGTGTTACCGGCCCCAACGGGTGATTTTTCAGCGCTGCCGCATACAAAGGCAACTGCACATCCAGCCACCGCCAAATGCCATCCACACCTCCTATTGAAAATGTCTTCCATCGCTCGCTTTCTGCCACCTGCTTGACGAGCTTGCAGTGAGCATCGATCGGTTTTTTCACCTTGTCTGAGGTTTTGAAATCCAGCACCCGTCTCTCGCCCGAGTCAGGGTGGTGCTCGATCCGGTCCACCTTCCCCGTGTATCGCGCCCCCTCGATCAAAAACGGCGCGGTATCCGCTTCCCCACCCAAAACCAGTTCCACCCCCACAATCTGCCAGCCTGCTCGCCGCTCCCTCGCCTCGACCTCCGCCTGCCAGTTCAGCCGCTGCGCTGCCGCATCCACCTGCAGCCGCACCAGCGGTGGCAGTCGCTGACCAAACATCACCACCGCCTGAGCCTCGATCCGCTCTCGAAACCACTTTTGAATGCGCGCTGCCTCCACCCATTGCCGAGCCTCCACATCCTCACCAAACTGACGTAGCACCTCATGCACCAGATTCCCAAACTGCATCACGTCCATCTCCCGCGCGGCTGTTCCCACGGACTTCATGCGCAAACCGTGCTTCAGATAAAACCGAAACGGGCAGTCCAAATACGCCGAGATGCGTGACGCTGAAATCGTCGTCATCCCCAGCTGTTTCTGCTCCGGCTTCAGCGCCCATAGCGTCGATCTTATGGGTGCCCCTGCGGTTTCGGCAGCCTCCTTTTCGGGAAATAGATGCCTGACCCGCCCCGGTAGCACTGCCTCAGGACAAAGCGTCAACAGACGGGAAGGTTTGCGCACATCGTCATTAGCACTCCAGCGCCCCACCGTCACTCCGATCCGCCCACCCGCACGCCGCTGCTGCGCCAGCGCACACAGAAGATAGGCATCACGGGCAAATCGAGTCGCCTGACAAGGCAGCCCTAGCATCTGCCGAAAGCGATCCGGCAAAAAGGGATGTCCCAACAGCACCCCAGGCACATTTTCTTCATTCAATCCTGCCACCACCAGCGCAGGTGCATTTTCCCAAAGCAACTCTAGCCAGCCCTGAATCACCAAGTCCACCTCCCCCCGCGCCGACTCGATCACCCCACTCGACAGACGCTCCATCACCATCATCCACTCTTCCTGCCGCGCCACCTGCAGCCCCATGTCTTTGAGCGACGTTTCCACTGCCTCCACCTCTGACAAAAAAGCCCACGCCAGTTGCACCCGCTCCCGATCTCCCGGTGCCTCAGTTCGGAATCCCCGATCCCCATACAGGGCGATCAGCCACTCCCGCGCCACCTGTGTGAGCCCCTCTTGAGTCAGCTTTGACCGCCACCTGCGCGCTTGATCGACCGCTTTAGCCAAAGCAGGCAAAGCCTCTTCACGCATCGCCAAAAGCTCCGCCGCCAAGTCCAGGCTACCCGGCAAATGCTCAGCACAGAAAGCATCCAGATTCCGGATCACCCCAGTCCCTGCCGATCCACACCACGCCTTCCTCACCTCCTCAATTCGAAGCAACCCGCAAAAAGCCCGCCAGCTGCCCATTCCTTGCAATTCCCCCATCAGCGTCAGCAGATGCCACAATCCATCCCGCTGCATCGGCATCCCGCCCGGTTCAAAAACCGCGAGTCCTCTTGCCTCCAGTTTCTCCATCAAAAGTGGTGCCACCTCCGCGTCACAGACCCCCACCGCCACCGGCAGCCCCTGCTCTGCCGCGTCAGACAGCCAGCGCACCACGGCCTCCGCCTGCGCGACCGGATTCCGACACAGGCGTATCTCCGCTTCCGTCAATCCCACATCCACAGGAGCATCCTCGCCCCATTCTTTGATCGAGGGCCGCCCCCAGGCATCAAACGCATTCGCCATAGTCGCGGGGGCTTGAATAGCCACCCTTACTTCCACACCGGCCGCCGCGCAGCCCTGCATCCATTGCGACATCAACGGCGGCAAATCCGGTGCCGCCAGCACCACCACACGCGTCACCCCCTCAGGCAGCCACGGACCTGCCGCCCGCTCCCGCTTGAGCACCTGCGTGTGCGCCTTCCCCCGTTTCTCTAGCTCCGCCAAAAACAAACCCTCGAGCCGGGCCAAATCACGCCACCGTGCTACCTCTGCCCCAGGCAGATCCGCCGCCTGCGCTGCCACATCGGCAAAGGCCAATCCCCCTGCCCCCAGCAGCTCTTGCAGATCCACCAGCGTGACCGCCAGATCCCACAGCCACTTCCAGGAAATCGTTTCCGGCAGATTGGGAAGCAGCGCTCTGAATGACAGTGGCGGCCCTTCCTTCAGCACGCGCACCCAGGTCAGCCGAGCCTCCAGATCGGATGCCGCCCGCGCACGATCATGCACCGGAGACAGCGCCATGTTCGGCGGCCACACATGCGGCACACTCACCGCTCCTCCTCGATCATTCGCCCATTCTGCCAGAGCCCGACGCAGTCGCCTGCCAGCCTCCGCCGTCGGCACCACCACCACCGTTCCCTCCAGTTTCGGCATCCCTTCGTCTCTCGTCAAAAAACCCACTGCCGACTCCAAAACCGGCCGCTCCCAACCCCAGAAAACCCGTTCCACCTGAATCTCAGACATCACAGCAGCCCTCCCCTTCCAAATCATGCACTAGCCCTCGTGCGATCTCCTTCACCGTCGGTTTGATCGAGACCGCCATCAGGTCATCCGTCCGCTCCAAAATCGCCAACTGACTGTCCAGCAGACTCAAGGGCATGTAGTGCCCCTCACGCCGACCCATTCGATCCGCGATCAAATCCCGTTCCCCATCCAACAGCACAAACACCAAATCATCCACCGCGTCGGTCCCCCGCAATTTTCCCCGATACACCGCCCGCAAGGCTGAACACGCCAGCACATACACCTTTCCCGTTCCCCTGACTTCCTCGATGCGCGCCCTCAGCCTTGCCAGCCAGGGCCATCTGTCCTCATCATTCAGCGGCGTTCCTGATCCCATCTTCGCCTTCGCCTCCAGCGAGTGAAAATCATCTGCATCTTCAAAGACACCCTCCAGCAATCTCGCCACCTCATGCCCCACCTCGGTCTTTCCAGACCCGCTCACACCCATCACGACAATTGTTTTTGGACACTTAAAGCTCATCCCCTCATCAAACCCAGGGCAGCCCAATCACCAAATCAAAAATCCACATCCTATCGAAGATGCCAACACCCATTTGACTCCCCATTCTTACGCTTGAGCTGACATAACGCGGAGTAGGCGCATTCGCAGCAAGCGAGCGCACCGAGTTTCAACGCCATCAAGCCCTCCTCCGCCAAACGCCCCACACAGCACCAAGCACGAGCGCCACGGCACTCCCCCCTCCGAGCGCACCCCACCCAGCCCAGCCCATCGCCACCGGCTCTAGCCACTCCGTCTCATCCCCTGTGATCATCATTCTCCACTTCACCTCCACCCCTTCTTCTGCCGAGCCCGGCTCCACTCGCCAAAGCAGCGTGTCCATCGGCTCTCCAGGTGGCACCGCCAGTTGAAAGCGCTCCCCTTGCACCGGACGCCACTCCCAGATCCCTGTCAGCAAATCATGCGCTCGTCCTGCCCAGGTCGGATCCGGCGGCAGCGGCGCTGTTGCATCCAGTTGCGTCCTCGCCTCAAAGCGCAGCGGTGCCAGTTCCGCCCACGGCTTCCGCTCCCCAGATGCTTCGCTTCCCACCACAAACAAACGCCGCATCGCCGCCTGCGCCGCCTCCCGACTCGGCAGCATCAGATTGCCCTCGCAATCCGCCGTCACCTCCACCCGCACCTTTCCCGGTAGCAGTTCCAGCCGTGTCAGCAAAAACTCCACCCCATGCCCAGACGCAAGCAGGGGAGCCATCATGACTCCCCCGCAGAACAGAACGCCGATTCGAAATCGCCTCACTTCTTCACATTCCAGCGCAGCACCCGACCGAACACATTCCATTCCGTCTCGAGGATGTTGCCATCGTTATCAAACGTGATGCCATGAGGCGATGTCACCACCCCGGCGCGCCAATCCTTCGGCTCCACCTTTGGCGTATTCGTTTGTCCCTTCGTATCATTGGCCCCCAGATCCGCCACCAGTTTGCCTTCCTTGTTCCAAACCGACACGCGGCCTGCGATCTCCGCCACACACATCAGATCCCCGTGAAAGGAAGCCGAACTCGGCCTGCGCAGCCCCTCAGCTGCCACCACACCGATCAAATTGCCAGCCAGGTCGGTGTGCAGCATCCGGTTGTTGCCCCGATCACACACCAGCACCCGCGCGGGTTCGAAGCGTGTGTCGATGAAGATCTTGTGCGCATTCGCCAGTTTCAGCGGCTCCACCGGACCTCCGAACACCGTTTTGAATTTGCCCGCCCGATCAAACACAAAGATCCAGCTTTGCCCATAACCATCGACCACATAGATGTCCCCATTGGGAGCCACATCGCAGTTCGTCAGCTTCAGCCCCTTCTCGCCCCCTTTGCCCGCAGGGAAAGCCGAAGTTGGGATCTCCAAAACCACTTTTCCATCCAGCGTCGTCTTGATCACCTTCTGCTGACCCAAAACCGCAGCGTAAAGAAACTCCGCCCCTTCATCCTTCCGCACCACAAACCCGTGCAGAGAGCCCGGCAGCGGCAGCGCTTTGATGAACTTGCCATCCGGCCCATAGACTTGCACTCCGGCACCTTCTTCCTGCACGCTCACATACAGATTGCCCTTTGAGTCCACTTGAATCTCCCCGTGTCCATTCCCGATCGTCTCCTTACCTGGAGGCGGCGTCAAAAAATCGGGTGCAAACTCATACGCCACCTCAGCACGCGCACCAGCGTTCAGCAGCAAACTCAACATCACAACTCGGGAAAACAACATTTTCTTCATGGCAGGCCCATATCAACGCCCCTAATCCCCCAAGTCAATCATCCCCACCAAAAAAACTCATCCCCCACCGACCGACGGATCACTGACCCCCTGATGACTGATCACTTGCCCCCCGCCCCAAACCGATGAATAGAAACAGCCCATGTTGACCCTGAAAAACGTTACCAAAGCCTTCAATGCCCGCACCCTCTTCCAGGGCGCCAGCATGACCATCAA